>NZ_QHHV01000210.1:0-147344 GCF_003947245.1 Actinoplanes sp. ATCC 53533
GAGCGGCTGGGCCGAAGCGGTCTGGGCGGAAGCGGTCTGGGCCGAAGCGGGCTCCTCCAGCACGGAGGCGAGCGCCGGGTCGCGCAGCCCGCCGAGCAGGCTGACCCTGGCGAGCGCGGGCGTGCCGCTGGACTCGTAGAGCCGTACGGTCACGCCGTCGGCGGGATCGACCTCGCCGGACAGCCCGGCCGCCAGGGGGTTTCCGCGCGGCTTCAGCGCGGCGAGGATGACCCGCTCCGGTCGCACCGACCCCAGGCTCGCCCGGGGCGGCAGCGGCCCGGGCCCGGCGGCGACCACATCGGTTCGCACCGGGTGGTTGAGCTCCTGCCCGGCGCGGACGAAGCCGGCCCGGCGCCAGTCTCCCGGCCCCGCCACCAGGCTGTAGCGGAAGGTGTGGCTCCAGTGTTGCAGGGCGAATCCGGCGCCGTCCGGCGTGGTGCGGCGCGGTCCGTCGATCCACACCCCGCTCGGCCAGCCGCTGCAGGCTCGCATCAGCGACAGGTACAGCGTGCCGTCGGGCTGCGCCACGAAGCCGGGGGTGCCGTGGTTGACCAGGGCCACCGAGTAGTCGGTGAGGGTGTCCTCGCCCCCGACGAGCGCCCCCGGCTGATGGACGTCGATCGTCGCGTCGGCGAGATCGGCGATCAAAGCGTCGGTGTCGGAGTCGGCAACGATGAGCACCGGCAGGTCTCGTGGGGCACGCAGGTCGGCGTCGGGGATCCAGACCGCGGCACGTGGCCGGGCCGCCGGCACCAGCACCCGGCCGGTCTCGGCCAGCGTCCTGCGGTAGCCGTCGTCGCACGCGCCGAGGACCGCGTCGGCGAACGCGTTGCGCGTGCCCACCACGATGCGGATGTCGGGCAGGTTCGAGTCGACGTCGAGCGCGCCGTACCGCGGCCCGTCCGGGTGGGTGCGGGTGGCGGTGACGCCCTGGCCGACCAGGGTGGCGAGCAGCGTGCGGATCCGGTCGCGGTGTGCCTCGTCGTCGGCCGCGATCACCTCGGCGACGCCGATGGCGTACCCGTGCCGGCCGCCGTCCGGGTCGTGCACGACGATCCGGGCGGTCGACGAGAGCCCGGCCCAGGTGTGCGCCGGGTTGTCGAGCGTCCACAGCGACTCGGCCGTGTCGACGTCGGGGAACCCGAACGGGCGCCCGATGGCCGCGAAACCCACCTCGGACACGGGCAGGGCGCCGGGCAGGTCGACGTCGAACCGTACGCGCAGCAGCCGGTCCTGGCCGATCGAGCCGTCGACGTGGGTGCGGAAGTCGATCCGGTCGGCGCCCTCGGCGAGCAGCACCTCGCGGGTGACCCGGAGCCCGCCGAGCGCGGCGACACTGGTCAGCCGGCTGCCCAGCGGGCTGTGCTCGACCCGTACCTCGGCCGGCCGGTCCGCGAAGCCGGCGCCCGGCCCCTTGGGCAGCAGGTGCCAGGGCCCTTCCCCCCAGACGTGATGTCCGTCGTACTCCTCCTGCACGGTCAGTTCCCCGCCGAGCCCGCCCGGCCGCAGCAGGTCCCGGCCGGTGCGGCGGTCGACGATGCGGCTGAGGGCGCCGCCGCGTTCCGGGTCCGCCTCGATCGCGAAGGCGTCGTTGTCGATCGCGGTCGCGCCGGGCCGCGTGGCCCAGCCGGCGACGGGCCGCCGCGGTGGCCCGGCCGGCACGGCGCGGAACACCCGGTATCCCAGCGCCGGCACGTCGGCGGCCAGGAAGGACACCTCGACCTCGGCCAGCGTGCCGTCGGCGTGGCGCCGGACCCCGTCGGCCACGGCGGGCACCTCCGCGCCGTCGTCGTCGCGGATCTGGAGGTCCCGGGGCCCGGGCGCCGGATAGTCGAGCCGCACCCGGGTGCGGCCGTCGCGCGCCCAGGACATCGAGTTGCTCACCAGCAGGGCCTGCCCGTCGCCGCTGGTGTCGGCCTCGCCCGCGAGGTGGGCGACGGCGTCCCGGCGGGCGGCGCCGGCCAGGCTGTGCGCCTCCTGCCAGCCGGCGACCAGGTCCAGGTAGACCTGGTCGGACTCGGTGCCGGTGACGGCGTCGTGGTGGGCGCCGTAGGCGAGCAGCCGCCACGCCTTGTCCAGGGCCTCGCTCGGGTAACGGTCGCCGAGCAGCGCGGCGAGGGTGGCCAGCCGCTCGGTGTCCAGGACCAGCGTCTCCACCGCGCGCTGGGCCTGCTTGGTGTCGATGTAGGACACGTCCTTGCCGGGGTAGACCGGGTTCATGTCGCGGGTCTGCGGCGAGACCACCCGGCCCGCCGGGTCGTGCGCCGGGCCGCGGCCGGACAACTCGGCGCGGACCGCGGCGAAGAAGTCCCGGGGCACCCCCATCCGGAACTTCGGCCACTCGTACCGCCGCGGCCATTCGCGGTGGATCTCGGTGCACCAGCGGGACGGGATGTTGTGGTCGTGGCCGACCGGCAGCAGCACGTTGCGGGTGGCGGCGACCTTGCGCAGCTCCCGGTACTGGGCGTACGCCTCGGTCATCGCCTCACCGAGGGTCTCCTTGCGCTCGACGTCCCAACCCGCCACGTAGTGGTTGGCCATGTAGGCGGTGAGCAGGCCGCGCCCGGTGGGCGAGATCCACTCGAACTCGCTGGGGAACTGCATGCGGGTGATGTCGCCGGTGTGCCGCTTGGCGCCGACGTGGTGGAAGGGGCCGCGCGCCCAGGCGCTCGAGGTGAGCCCGGCGTCGGCCATCAGGCCGGGGAAGGCCGGGTCGTGGCCGAAGACGTCGAGCATCCAGGCGGTACGCGGGTCGCCGCCGAGGACGTCACGCTGGTAGCCGACGCCGTACACGGCGTTGCGGATCGTCGACTCCGGATGGGTCAGGTTGGTGTTGGGCTCGTTGTACATCCCGCCGACGAGCTCGACGCGGCCGTCCCGCACCATCCGGCGCAGGTCCGCGCGGTCGGCGACGAAGACGTCCCAGTAGGGCTTGAGATAGTCGATCTCGGCGAGCACGAACTGGTAGTCCGGGTCCCGGCGGGCCGCGTCGAGGTGCGCGCGGACCAGGTCGAACGCGGTCCGCACGAACGGCGGGCGCAGCCGGTCCACCCCGGGCACGTCGGGCAGGTCCTGCCACACCTCGGTGAAGCCGCGCTGGGTGTTCCACCAGACCGGGTCGTAGTGGAAGTGCGAGACCATCCACATCGTCCAGCCGGTGGCCGCCGCGCGTACCTCGCCCTCGGCGGTGACCCGCCCGGCCGGGCCGTCGGCCACGGCCGTGACCCGGTGCGGGGAACCCTCGCTCGCCGGGGCGGCGATCAGCACGCCGACCTCCACGACCCGTTGCTCGCCGGCGGCGAGTGCCTCGGTGACGGCCGGTTCCGGGGTACGCACGGAGGGGCCCTCGACGCGTACCCGTACCGGAGGACTCGCCTGACCGGCAGTGAGGGTGACCCGGACGACCTGGCGGGGAGCGCCGGCCGGCCCGAGGAACAGGTCGGTGGCCTCGATCTGACTGATCAGCATGCGCCGGTCCTTAGCAGGGGTCTAGGCGAACGGGGTCTGGGGGAGCGGGGTCTGGGTGAGCGGGGTCCAGGTGAACGGCTCGGCGCGGGCCCAGTCCGCGTCGAGTTCGTGATAGAGCCGGCCGATCGCCGCGGCCCGGCGGGTGAGCTCGGGCAGGCCGGTCAGCGACCGCTGGGCGACCTCGACCGGTGCCGGGCTCTCGTGCACGGCCTCGGCGACCTGGGTGAACGCCAGCGTCTCGGCGAGCGGGACGAGCAACGGCACGGCGGGGTCGGCGACGTGGTCGAGCAGGTTCTCCAGCAGGTCCGCGCGTGGATACTCGCCGGTGCCGTCGGGGGTGCTGAGCCGGTCCAGCGTGTAGTGGAGCACGGCGGTGCCGAGGCTGCCGTACACGGTCACGGTGGGTTCGGCGGGTGGCCGCGCGCAGAGCGTCACCGCCACGGTGACCGGGGTGCCGCGGGCGGTGACGATGCGGGCGCTCGCGGTGTCGTGCGCCTCCGCCGCGCGGGTCCGGTAGGTGTCCAGGACGACCTCGCGGACCGGCTCGTCGCCGCCGGAGCCGTCGAGCCGCAACGCCAGCGCGACCCCGTGCGCGAACGGATTGGTCAGCGCGCCGTCGTTGACCGCCCGGCCGTCCAGCCGGCGCCGGCCGGCCCATCCCGCCCGCCCCCAGTACTCCTCGTCGCGCCACCAGAGTCCGGTGACGCCGATGCCGGTGATCCGGCCGTACCGGCCCGCGCCGATCTGCCGGGACAGCTCGGTGACGGCACCGGAGCCGAGCGCCTGGAACCCGACCTGGCAGGCCCGGCCGGTGGCGCGCTGGGCGGCGAGCAACCGGCCGAGGCCTTCCAGGGTGGGCGCCGGCGGCTTCTCCAGCAGTACGTGCGCTCCCGCGCGCAGCGCCGCCTCGGCCAGGTCGACGTGCGTGTGCACGGGGGTGGCGATGACGACCACGCCCGGCTCGGTGGCGGCGATGAGGGCCGCCGCGTCGGGGCCGTACGCCGCGTCGCCGGCCAGGGCGCGCTGCTCGGGGTCGAGCGGGCGCGGGTCGGCCACTCCGGCCAGCCTGATCCGTCCGGCGCTGTGCAGCCGGGCCAGGCGGTCCAGGTGACCGCGGCCGTAGCCATGTGCGCCGACCAGCAGGACGCTGGGCCTGCCTTCGCTGGGCTTGCCGAAGCTGGGCTTGCCGAAGCTGGGCTTACCGACGCTGGGCCGGCCGGAGTGTCGCGGGCTCATCCGATCGTCAGCCGCGGCGGACCCTGACGGACAGGCCGGTCCTGGTGTAGACCGGCTCGACGCGGTATCCGGGGGTGCGCACCGTGATGGCGGCGAAACGGCCGGTCAGCTTGCGGGCGCGCAGCACCGGCACCAGGTCGCAGCCGGCGCCGACGGTCAGTTCCAGGGTGCTGTCCTTGCCGATCTCGGCCGGGCCGTCGACGGTCAGCGCCGTGGCACCGCGCGACAGCGTGGCCGCGAGCACCCCGCCGCGCTGGAGGTAGCCGCCGCACACCGATACGCCGCGGGTCACCCGCAGCGTGCCGTTCTGGACCTCGACGTCGCCGCTGCCGAGGGCGGACTTCGAGCCGGCGACCAGCGTGCCGCCCAGCACCCGGACGCCGCCGCGGAACCGGTTGGCGCCGGTCAGGCCGAGCGTGCCGGTGCCGCGCAGGACGAGCCCGCCCCGGCCGTCGATGTCGTTGCGCCAGGTGTCGGCCGCACCGAAGCCGCCGGCGGCCGCGTGGAGCGTGACGTCGACGGTGCTCTCGAACGCGCCGTAGCCGTCGGCCGCGGTGAACAGGTCGAGCCGGCCCCAGCCCTCGGGCCCGTCCAGCAGGGCGTAGCCGGCGGGCAGCGCGGTGCTGCGCAGCACCGCGCGGCGCTGCTCCGCGGTCAGGTACGGCTGGCGGGTCTCCAGCAGCACCTCCGCACCCTTCGGTACGGTCAGAGCCACGTCGCGGCCCTCGCGGGGCAGGATGTAGGTCAGCCGCGGGTGGACCGCGCGGGCGTTGGCCGCGCGATCGGCGTACGGGTCGACGGTGCTGTCGCCGCTGTGCGCGTAGGCGAACAAGGTATCGGCGGTGGTGCCGGTCTTGGCCTGCAGGTAGGCCGCGGCCTGTGCCCGGGCGTCGGCCTTGAGCTGCGCGTTCGCCGGGTCGTTCAGGATCGCGGCGGTGAGCGCGGTGGCCAGGATGCGGCCGCTGACCACGTCCACCGGCGAGTGCATGCCGGCCGTGATCCGGGTGTCGGCGAGGTCGAAGGCGCAGGCGACCAGTTCCTGGAAGCGCTCCGGCACGGCGTACGCGTAGGCGAGCGCGGCGAGGTGGACCGCGTTGGTGTGCCCGCTGGGGAAGCCGCCGTCCTCGGCGGGGTTGAGGCTGCGCTGGCGCAGCAGTTGGGGCGCGACGACGACCTCGGACTGGTAGACCGGGAAGCCCAGCGCGTCGACGGTCCCGGTGTCGATCACCTCGCTGTTGGCGGTCATCCGCCACGGACGCGGGTACTGGTACGCGAACTTGCTGGGGTTGCTGGAGGAGAAGTTGCCGCGCACCGTGTTCACCAGGTTCACGACCGCGCCCAGGGCGGAGGTGGGTGAGCCGGCGCCGATCGCCGATCCGGCCGGGGCGCCCGCCGGCACGGCGTCGCTGATGGTGGTGGCCGGGGTGCCGGCCGGTGCGGAGGTGATGCCGGTGACCGCGAGCGCGCCGGCCTTGTAGACGTCCGCGAGCACGCCGAGCCCGGTGATGACGGAGTAGCTCTGGTGCTGACGGTCGACGATGAACGAGCGGGCCGCCTCGGCGTCGGTGCGGGTCGCGGTGCGGGACTCGCAGAAGCGCACGTTCGCGCGCAGCACCGCGGGTGCCAGCACGGTCCCGGTGTTCCAGGCCGTTCCGGTCTGCCACAGCTCCTGGAAGCCGGAGAGGATGCGCACCGCGCCGTTGGTGTCGACGGTCAAGTTGGCGGTGAGGTTGGTCTTGTAGTCGTCGACGAAGGCCTTGACCTCGGCGGCGACCGCGGGGCTGGACATCCAGGAGAGGATCGCCGGGCCGCCGATCAGCCCGGCGGAGGCGGTGGCGGAGGCGCGCAGGAGCGTACGGCGGCTCAGGCTCATGAGGGGAATCTTTCTTTGACCGGTGGGGAGGGGGTGGTGCGGAGCTGTGCTGGTGCGGAGCTGTGCTGGTGCGGAGCTCAGTCCTTCAGCCCTGCGTTGATATCAGCGCTCATCACGTACTTCTGGAAGACCAGGTAAATGGCGATCAACGGGAGCATGGACAGCACGGAGGCGCCCAGCAGGACCGACCAGTTGACGTTCTGCGCGCCGACGATGCTCGCGACGCCGATCTGCAGGGTGAACTGCTTCGGGTCGTTGAGGATGATCAGGGGCCAGAGGAAGTCGTTCCAGCGCCACTGGAACGAGAAGATCGCCAGGGTCAGGATGATCGGCCGGGCCAGCGGGAGCATGATGCGGATGAAGGTCGACAGCTCGCTGGAGCCGTCGATGCGGGCGGCCTCGAGCAGGTCGTTCGGCACGGTGACGAAGAACTGCCGGAACATGAACGTGCCGGTCGCGGTGATCACGGCGGGGACCACGACACCGGCGAGGCTGTTGTAGAGGCCGATGTTGCGGATGACGACGAACAGCGGCGCGAGGATGGTCTCGCCCGGCAGCATCGTGGTCAGCAGGATGCAGCCGGCGAAGATCTTGAGCCACCAGCTGTTGTACTTCGCCAGGGCGTAACCGGCGGCGGCGCTGGCCACGATCGTCAGCAGGGTCGCCGAGACCGCCACGATCAGCGTGTTGACGAAATACTGGGCGACGTCGAACTTCGTCCAGGCCTGGGTGTAGCCGGACACCGTCCAGTGCTTCGGGAAAACCGTGAGCGGGTACGAGAAGAGGTCGCCGGCGGGCTTGAACGAGCTCAGCAGGAACCAGACGAGCGGGAGGCCGTAGACGACGGCCAGGAGCCACATGATCGAGCTCGTGCCGATCGACCTGGGCACGTCGCCCTTCTTGCCGGCCTTGCGGCGGCGCAGTGCGGGAGGCTTGCTGGCGACGGCCATCTCAGGACCCCTTCCGGCGGCTGGCCAGCAGCTGCACGACGGCGATGATCACGAGGATCAGCAGGAGCACGAAGGACGCGGCGCTCGCGTAGCCGATCTGGGCCTTCCGGAAGCCGGTCGTGTAGATGTACTGGACGATCAGGTTGTTCTCGGTGCCGGGGCCGCCCGCGTTGATCGCGAAGATCAGCCCGTACTCCTTCATGGTGTGCAGGGTGCTCAGCAGCACGACGATGAAGGACGTCGGCGCGATCGCCGGCAGGGTGATGCGGCGGAACTTCTGCCAGGCGTTGGCACCGTCCAGGTCGGCGGCCTCGTAGTACGACGTGGGCACGTTCTTGAGGGCCGCGACGAACAGCAGCATGTTGAACGCGGTGCCCATCCAGGTCGCCGCGATGACCACGACGATCAGCGAGAGGTTGGCGTTGGACTGCCAGGGCAGCGCCTTGCCGCCGAGCTCGGTGAGCACGAAGTTGACCAGGCCGAAGTTCTCGCCGAACAGCCACCGCCAGATGACACCGGCGATGATCGGGGAGATCAGCCAGGGCATGAAGAAGATCACCCGGGTCACCGTCTTGCCCTTGCTGTGCTGGCTGACCAGCAGGTAGGCGGTGCCCAGCGAGGCGACGAAGGTCAGCGGGACGACGGCGCCCGTGTAGATCAGGGTGCGCCACAGCGCCGCGTAGAACGCCGAATCGTTCACCAGGCGCTCGTAGTTGTCCAGCCCCACGTAGGGCGCGGTGCCCACGCCGGTGTAGCTGGTGAACGAGTAGTTCAGGCCGATGACGGCCGGCCAGATGAAGAAGAGCAGGAAGAGCACGAGGTTGATGGAGATCATCAGCAGCGGTGCTGCCGTATAGCTGTTGAGCTTCCGCTTCGGCCACCATCGCGATCTCGTGGGCGCCGGCTCGCCGTCGGCGGGGGCGCTCCGCGGCTGGGCCTGGATGCTGTCGACCATGCTCTGTCCTCCCTCCAGCCGTGTGGGCCCGCCGTCGCCGGCGGGCCCACCCGTCATGGTCCTAGCCGATCTGCTGGTTCAGACCCGCAACGATGTTGTCGACAGTCTTCTGGGTGTCCTGCTGGCCGTTGACGAGCTTGCCCATCTCGTCCTTGACCAGGGCATCGTCGACGGACTTGCCGGCCAGCAGCAGCTTCGTCTGGTTCGCCTGCCCGGAGGCGGAGATCGGGTCGGCGAGCTCCATCTCCTTGACGTAGAGGGCGAACGCGTCCAAGGCGGCCTGCTTCTTGAACGGGTAGGTCAGCGTGAGGCCCTTCTCGATCGGCAGGTAGCCGTTGGCCTGGGCCAGCTTGGTGTAGTTGTCCCGCTGGAAGATGAAGTCGACCCACTGCTTGGCCGCGTCGGCCTTGCCCTTGTTGCTGAACGCGACCACCTTGCCGCCGAGGTTGATGTCGGTGGCGTGCACCGGCTGCGCCGGGGTCGGGGCGGAGGCCCACTCGAAGTTCGTGATGCCGTCGGCGAAGTCGGCGACCTGCCAGACGCCCGAGAAGTACGCGACGACCTGGCCGCTCTTGAACAGCGCGTTCGGGTCGGCGCCCGCGCCCCAGACCGACTTCGGCATGATCACGTCGTTGTTGAGCTTGGAGAACGCGTCGATCGCCTGCACCGTGGCGGCGTCCGGCGTCGCGAACTTGCCGTCCGCGCCGAGCTGGAAGCCCTTGCCGCCGTGGGTGTAGATCCACGGCCGGATCCGGGCGGGCGAGCGGTCGTAGACGAGGTCGTACTTGGCCTTGGTGGCGGCGCGGACCTTGGCGGCCGCGGCGAGGAACTCGTCCCAGGTCCAGGTGTTGGCGGGGTCGGTCGGGTAGGTCACCTTGGCCTTGTCGAACAGGCTCTTGTTGATGTAGAGGCCGGCCGCCGTGACGTCGGACGGGATCGCGAGGACCTTGCTGTCCTGGGCGGTGACCAGGTCCTTGTTGATGTTGTTGGTCGCGTTGTTCGCGGTGGCGCTCAGGTCCTGGAGCTGGTTGACCCAGATGGTGTCCAGGGACGGCACGCTGGCGGTGTCCGGCAGCGCGTTGGCCTGCGCCGCCTGCTTCAGCTTGTCCTGGTATCCGTCGTTGGGCAGGTTCACGATCTCCACGGAGATGCCCGTCTTCGCCTGGAAGTCCTTCGCCAGGTCGATGTAGCCCTGATCCTGGGCCGACGTGGAGTACCAGAACGTGATGCTCTTGGCGCCCGCGCTGTCGTCGGAATCGCCCGAGCTACAGGCACCCAGGGTGAGGGCCGCTATGACGCCCACGGACAGCCACCGCAAACGTCCCCTCCGGACCGTCGCCGAAATCGCCATGCTCATCTCCTTGGAAAGATCGTAGGCCCCGTGGCGACGGACGTTAGAGGAAAGCGCTTACCGCGTCAATGAAGTCGACACCCCGCAGAAACATTTCATGGCCTAATCGTGATCCTGTGCGGTTGCCATGATCACGAAGCGTTAACCGCTTCCTGGCCAGCGAAGTCACCGCTCAGGGGCTATTTGTATGGTTCCTTAAACGTCGGGCCGGTGGGCCGCGGGCGGGTTAGCATTTACGAATGTCTATCAACACGCGGGCCGGAGCCTGGCCGGAAACGTAGAGAAGCATTCCCGTCGCGGCATCTGTGCCGCCAAGGAAGTCATATTCCTCGCCGGGATGATAAGCCGGATTCGCCGCGGCGGCCCGCAGGGGTCCGCCTCGACCGTCCGTCGCCTCGGAAACGGTTACGCTGAGTTGATCCTCGCCCATCCGGTAGCGAGCGGTGGCCGGCCCTTCGAGCTGCCACCGCTGCCCGCCGAGCGCACGCGCGCCGGTCAGCGTCCCACCGGACCGGAACGCCAGCTCCAGCGCCCAGTCCACGGTCGCCCCGGAGACGTCGACGGTGAGCCGGACGCCGTCCCCGCCGAGCACGGCCCGGACCGTGGTGGACAGCGCCACCTCGTCGCGCGGGCGCCGGCCGAAGTCCATCGCGGCGCTGAACCGGCCCTCGTCGCCGAGCGGGTAGGACCCGTCGCCGGCCCGGTCGGCCGCCGCCAGCGGCTGATAATAGGCGGCCGCCACGGTCTCGGTCAGCGTCGCGAGCGTCTCCCCGCCAGGCCCGTGCCGCACGGCCAACCCGTCGCTGCGGAACGGGCCCAGGCCGAAGAAGGTGCGCGACAGGCGCACGCTCTCCAGCACGGCCGCCCCGGCGAAGACGCGCAGGAACGTGGGGGAGTTCGCCAGCCCCGACCGCACCCGGCCGTGCCGGGCGTAGTCCGAGCCGCCGAACACCACCGTGCTCACGGCCGGCTGGTGATCCACGAGCAGGCCCGCCCGGCCGAAGACGCGCTGCCGCCGGCTCCCGGGCGCGACGGGCTCCGGCAGCGGCCGCGCGATGCCGGGATCGAGCAGCAGGTGGGTGGCCGCGTCCGTGGGCGAGGCGACGCCCTGCGCCAGCGCCAGCCCGGCGGCCCAGGCCAGGTCGCCACGCCCGCGCAGCAGCGCGACCCGGCGCAGCGGCAGCAGGTAGGCGGCCAGCGGAATCGGCCACCGCTGGTCCTGCCGGCGGGACAGCACGGTCTCCACGGATCCGTCCGGCAGGAGCAGGTCGAGCGTCGCCGCGAGATTCCGCTCGACGGCGTCCACGAGCTCCGGGCGGTCGAAGACCTCGGCGATGGTGAGCAGCGACGGGTTGGACACGTGGGCGGCGTAGTTGGCGCTACGCTCGGAGTACAGCCCGTCGTCGATGTCCACCCCCTCGGCCAGCCACTGGCCGACCCGGTCCGCCAGCGCCGGCCGCGGCGCGAGCCGGTGCAGCCGGGCCAGGGCGGCGGAGAGCTCCCAACGGTGGTTCGGGGTGTGCACGCCACCCTTGACGAGGGCCGGGCCGGCCGCCGCCAGCAGGTCATCGAGCACGGCGGCGAGGCGCCGGACCGCGGCGCCGGCCGCAGCCGGGTCCGCAATTGGGCCGTCGTGCACCGCGGCGTTGTCCGCCATTGGGCCGTGGTGCATCGCGTGGTTGCTCGCTGCCGTGTCCGCCGCTGCGCCGTTCTGCGCCGCGTCGTTGTCCGCCATCGCGTTGTTGTGCGCCGCGCCGTTGCTCGCTGCCGGGTCCGCCGCTGCGCGGTCGTCCGTCGCCGCGTTGTCCGCCCGGCGCGGCGGGATCGCGGCGTCGTTTCGCGGCGGGGCTATTGCCGCGTCGGCTCGGCGCAGCATCAGTGCGGCGTCGGCGAGATCGTTGACGCTGAAGGCCGAGTCGGGTGGGGAGTCGACGTTGTCGCCGCCCGAGAAGAGCCCGCTCGGCTCCCGGAGTCGCTGGAGCCGGCCGGCGAGGTTGACGGCGTGATCGAGCAGGTCGGCGGCGCCACCGTACGCGGAGCCACCGGCGCCGCACCAGGCCGCCACGAGAGCCTTGATCCGCGCGGCCAGCGAGCGATGCGCCAGGTGTTGCCAGGTGTCGCCGCCCGCCTCCTCGGTGATCTGGCGGATCTGCTCGTCCAGCGCGGCGCGTACCTGTTCGACGAACGCGGCGTCGACCGGCGCGGTCACCGGGCGTGCCGGGAAAGGTGTCGAACCGCGCCGCGGGCGGGGACCGCCCCGGCCGGACCGCGGCAGAGCCTCGGCCGCATCACCATGTGGAGCACCCCATCTACCTCTCGCCCGCGGGCAGGAAAGCCCTTTCCTGACACCCTATCCCGCGGCTTGACGGTGGCCGCGGGGCTCAGTCGCAGTGCTCGAACGGGCTGTTGTAGCTGGCCCCGCCGGTCGAGCCGCCCCACTTGACGCAGACTCCGGCGGCCTTGGCCCGCACCGGCCCGGCGTAGTACTTGAACGAGCCGCTGTCGGTAGCGCGGGCGCTGCCCTTCACCTCCAGATATGCCGAGGCCGTTGTCGCGGTGCCGACGGCGGTGGACTTGAGGGTCACCGTGCAGTTGGCGCCGGTGCCGCTGTGGTAGAGCAGATAGACCTTGCCCGGCGAAGCCCCGCCGGAGCCGCTCAGCGTCGCCGAGTCGATGACCTGGTATCCGCTGCCGCAGGCCTGGGCCGCGGTGTACGGATTCTTCTGGGTGGCCGCCTCGGTGGTCTTGGTGGCGGTCGCGGCCGGACCGGAACTGCCGGGCGCGGTCGGCCCGCCGGCCGGCGGGGTCGTCCCCGTGGCGGCCGGCCCGGTGGGTTTGGCGCTGGTCTTGGCCGGTTTGGCGGTCCGGGTCGCGGCACTCGCCGCCGGCTCGCCGGCCTCGGTCCCGGTGCCGGAACCGGGCCCAGGAACCGGACCGGAACCGGGGCTGAGCGGGGCGGCCCCGACCGAGGGGGCCGCCGCCGGCCGGTCCGACGACTGCGCCTCCGCGGACGTGAACGCGAACCCGACGGCCGTCGAGGCCAGCCCGATCACGACCGCGCCCGCCACGCCGGCGAGCACGAGTTTGCGGCGACGGTTGTTCGGGGGCGTCGGCACGATCCGCGGCGAGTTGGCGAAGGGGCCATAGCCAGCGTCGAAGGCGCCGTGCGCAACGCCCGCGCCGCCGCCGGGCGGCTGGTTGCCAACGGGCGGGTTGCCAACGGGCGGGTTGCCGACCGGAGCGCTGGCAGCAGGCGGGCTGGCGGCAGGCGGGTTTCCGACCGGCGGGTTGCCGACCGACGCGCTGGCGGCAGGCGCGCTCGCCATGGGCGCGCTCCCGGCCGGCGGGCTGCTCTGCGCGGCGCGGGCGGCCTCGGCGAAGACCGCGGCGCTCGGATACCGCCCGGCGGGATCCTTCGCCAGGGCCCGGGCCACCAGCGCCGCCACCGGCGCCGGGATCTCCGGCGGCAGGGCGGGCGGCTCGCCCTGCAGATGCTGGGCCACCACGTGCAGGGGGTTGTCGCCGATGAACGGCGGCCGGCCGGTCAGGCAGCAGTACGCGACCGCGCCGAGCGCGTAGATGTCCGTCTCCGCCGACACGGGCTGGCCGGTGGCCTGCTCGGGTGCCATGTAGTGCGCGGTGCCCAGGACTACGTTGGTGCCGGTGAGACCGGTGACGTCGGCGGACCGGGCCACGCCGAAGTCGACCAGGACGATGACGCCGTCCGGGCGGACCAGCAGGTTGCTCGGCTTGACGTCGCGGTGCACGATGCCCGCGCTGTGCGCGACGTGCAGCGCCTGCGCGGCCTGCGTCACCACGGAGAGGGTCTCCGCGACGCCGAGCCGGCCCATCGACTTGATCCACTGAGACAGCGGCGCGCCCTCGATGTATTCCATGACGAGGTAGTCCAGCCGGTCGCCGCCGACCTCCGCCTCCTCGCCGTAGTCGTACACCTGGACGATGCCCTGGTGCCGGAGGGCGGCCATCATCCGCGCCTCAGTGCGGAACCGGGCGATGAACTCCGCGTCGGAGATCAGCGACGGCAGCAGCACCTTGACCGCGACCTCGCGGCGGAGCAGCACGTCGGTGCAGCGCCAGACCTCGCCCATCCCGCCGGCGGCAACCCGCTCGTTCAGCTGATATCGGCCGCTGAGTACGACTCCCGCAGAAAGCACCGCAACAAGGTACCCGCCGGCTCAGCGGGGCAGGTCGCGGGTCAGCACTTTGCCGGTCGCGTTACGCGGCAGGGACGGCAGGAACATCACGTCGCGCGGTACGCAGAAGCGGGCCAGGTGGCCGCGCACGTGGTCGCGGACCGCCTCCAGGCCGAGGATCTCGCCGGGATGCAGCACCAGGTACGCGGCCAGTCGCTGGCCGTATTCGGTATCGGGCACGCCGACCACCGCCACCTCGCGGACCTGGGGGAGATCGGCGAGCAGGTTCTCCACCTCGGCGGGGAAGACGTTCTCGCCGCCGGACACGATCATGTCGTCCTCGCGGCCGTCGACGAAGACCCGCCCGGCCGCGTCGACGTGGCCGAGGTCGCCGGTGGCCAGCAGGCCGTCACGCCGTTCCCGGGAAGCGCCGTTGGTGTAGCCCTCGAAGAGCATCTCGTTGCCGACGAACAGCCGCCCGACCGCCCCGGCGGGCAGCGGGCGCCCGGCCTCGTCGAGCACCTCGGCCCGGGTGCCGTGCGGCGGCCGGCCCGCCGTGTTCGGCGCGGCCCGCAGGTCGGCCGGGGTGGCGATGGACGCCCAGGAGACCTCGGTGGAGCCGTACACGTTGTAGAGGACGTCGCCGTACCGGTCCATGAAGCGGGTGGCCAGCCCGCCGGGCAGGGCGGATCCGCTGACGGCGACCACCCGCAGCGGCGGCCGGGGCCCGTCCGGCGCCAGCTCCATCAGCTGCTGCAGCATCACCGGTACGGCGACCATCGCGGTGCACTTCTCGTCCACCAGCGCGGCCAGCGCGGTGGCCGGCTCGAAACGGCGGCGCAGCACGATGGTGGCCCGCAGCGCCAGCGCTATCTGCAGTCCGGCGTAGCCCCAGGTGTGGAACAGCGGCGCGGCGATCAGCACGCGCTCGCCGGCCCGCAGCGGGATCCGGTCGATCATCGAGCACAGCGGGCCGAAGCCGCCCGGCGTCCGCCGCATGGCCCCCTTGGGCACGCCGGTGGTGCCGGAGGTCAGCACGATCGTCCGGCCGGCGCGCCCCGGCGGGGTCAGCTCACCGGGTGGGGCCGCACCGATCAGCTCTTCCCGCCGCGCCTCGCCGATGCCCTCGAGACCCTCCGGCAGCTCGAACTCGTCGTCGTGGATGACCGTCCGGAGGCGCTGCTCCCGGGCCACGGCGGCGAGCTGGTGCCCGGACAGCCCGGTGTTGACCAGCACCGCGTCGGCGCCGAGCGAGGTCACCGCGACCAGGGTCTCGATCATGCCGGCGGAGTTGCGGCAGAGCAGCCCGACCCGGTCGCCGGGCTCGACGCCGAGGTCGGCGCGCAGCGCGCGGGCCAGGCGTTCGGCCCGATCGAGCAGCTCGCGGTAGGTCAGCGCGCGCTGCTCGTCGATGACGGCGACCCGGCCGGGGTCGCGGGCGGCGGCCTGCCGGAGCTCGCCGGCGAGGCCGAAGCCCCACCGGTGCAGGGCGGCGAACTGCCTGATCACGTCGGCCGGCGGGCCGGGGCGGAGCAGTCCGCGCCGGGCCAGGGTGGCGACGAGAAACGGGACGGCCATGCCGGTGCACCTCCACGGAGCGGGGTTCAGCCACGGAGCGGTTCAGCCACGGGGCGGGTTCAGCGGATCGGCATGCCGGAGATCGCCCGGGAGATGACCAGTCGCTGGATCTCGGACGTACCCTCGAAGATGGTGTAGATCTTGGCGTCCCGGTACATCCGCTCGACCGGATGATCGCGCAGGTAGCCGGCGCCGCCGAGGATCTGCACCGCCTTCTCGGTCGTGGCGACGGCCACCTCGCCGGCCTTCAGCTTGGACATCGAGCCCTCGCCGGCGGTGAACGGCCGCTCGTTGCGGCCCATCCAGGCGGCCCGCCAGACCAGCAGCCGGGCGGCGTCGATCTCGGTCCGCATGTCGGCGAGGGCGAACGCGATCGCCTGATTCTCGATGATCGGCCGGCCGAACTGCACCCGGGTCTTGGCGTATTCGAGCGAATACTCGTAGGCGGCCCGCGCGATGCCGATCGCCTGGGCGCCGACCGCCGGGCGGGACAGCTCGAACGTGCGCATGGCGGCCTGCCTGGTCGCCCGCTGCCCCGTGCGGGCCCGGGCCAGCCGCTCATCGAGCGCCTCCTTGCCGCCGAGCAGGCAGCTGCCGGGCACCCGTACGTCATCGAGGAAGACGTCGGCGGTGTGCGAGGCCCGCAGGCCGAGTTTCTTGAGTTTCCTGGTGCCGACCAGGCCCGGCGTGCCGGGCGGGACGATGAAGGCGGCCTGGCCGCGGGCGCCGAGTTCCGGGTCGATCGAGGCGGTGACCACGTGGATCTCGGCGATGCCGCCGTTGGTGGCGTACGCCTTCTGCCCGTTGAGGACCCACTCGTCCTTGGCCTCGTCGTAGACCGCCCGGGTGCGCATCGCGCCGACGTCCGAGCCGGCCTCCGGCTCGGTGGTGCAGAACGCGCCGACCTTCGGGTCGGCGGTGTCGCCGAAGCACTGCGGAACCCACTCGACCAGCTGCTCGGGGGTGCCGGAGCCATAGATCGCGGCGACCGCGAGCGCCGTGCCGGAGATCGCCATGCCGATGCCGCCGTCGCCCCAGAAGAGCTCCTCGTTCGTCAGCGGCAGTGACAGGCCGGTCGGGTCGGACCACGTGTTGATCAGGAACTCGAAGCCGTAGAGGCCGATCTTCGCCGCTTCCTGGATCACCGGCCACGGCATCTCTTCGCGCTCGTCCCACTCCGAGGCGGCCGGGCGGACGACGCCCTCGGCGAAGCCGTGCACCCACTCGCGCAGGTCGCGCTGCTCCTCGTTCAGATCAAGCCAGAACTCCAAGGCGGATCAGCCTCCCATAGTGAAACCTACTCGTGCGTTAACTTACGGGGGAGTTGAGTACGCTGACAAGGGTGTCGACCGCTCGCACCTTCAAACGGCTGCCCCGCCCCGTCCGCGAGCAGCAGGTGCTCGACGCCGCGGTGCGGGTCTTCTCCCGGCGCGGCTTCCACGCCGCCTCGATGGACGAGATCGCCGAGGTCGCGGGCGTCTCCAAACCCATGGTGTACGCCTACCTGGGCACCAAGGAAGAGCTGTTCGTCGCCTGTCTGCACCGGGAGGCCGCCCGGCTGATGGAGGCGATCTCCGCCGTGGTCGACCCCGCCCTCGGCCTGAACGAGCAGCTGTGGGCGGGCCTGCGGGCGTTTTTCACCTTCGTCGGCGCGCACCGCGACGGCTGGGCGGTGCTCTACCGGCAGGCGCGCGGGCAGGAGCCGTTCGCCACCGAGCTGGCCGCCATGCGCCGGCGCATCGTCGACGTGGTCGCGGGCATGCTCGACCGGGCCGTGCGGGCCGAGGGCCGCCAGGCCCACGGCACCGACCTGGAGGTCAGCGCCTACGCCCTGGTCGGCGCCGGGGAATCGCTCGCCGACTGGCTGGCCGACCACCCGGAGGCCGATCCGGACCAGACCGCCGGCCGGCTGATGAACGTCGCCTGGCTGGGCGCCGCCCAGCTGCTCCGCGGCGATGTCTGGAAGCCCTGACCACCCCGCACTACCCGGTGACCGACCCGGCCAGGTGGGGGCGGCCCGAGCCCGCCGAGCGCACGGTGAAGTCCCAGCCGCCGGCCGTCCGCGCCGCGGCGAAGCCGGCCGTCGCCGGCAGCAGGATCGGCAGCTTGAACGCGACGTCCACGGTGTACGCCGCCGGCAGCCGCCCCTCCAGGGCGGCCAGGCAGCGCGCCTTGCTCCACATCCCGTGCGCGATCGGGCGGGGGAAGCCGAACAGGCGCGCGCCCAGCCGCGAGGTGTGTATCGGGTTGTGGTCGCCGGAGACGGCGGCGTAGTCGGGACCCACCCGGGCCGGGACCCGCCAGAGCGCGACAGCGGCCGGCCCGGGCGGCTGGTCGCCCTGATCGCGCCGCCCGACCTGACCTTCCCTCCGGAGGTACGTGGACACGCCGCGCCAGGCCTCCTCGCCGTCGACAGTCGCCGTGCTGACGACGTCGAACTGCTGTCCGCGGTGGTGTGGTCGCAGGTCGGCCGCGTGCACCGACAGGTCCAGCCGGCTCCCGGCGTCGATCGGCCGGCGCACCGTGATCCGGTTGGCGACGTGCACCAGCCCGGCGAGCGGGAACGGGAAGTCCGCGCCGGACATCAACCGCATCGCGAGCGGGGCGGCCAGCACGTGCGGATAGGTGGCCGGCAGCGCGTCGGTGAGCCGGAAGCCGCACACCCGGTCGTAGCGGGCGAGGTGCTCGCGGTCCACGGCCGCCGCCCGGCGGACCACCTCCCGGTCGGGCAGCCCGGTGCCCCGGCGACGGGGCAGCGAACCGAGCGCGATCCGGGCGTACGAGATGCCCTGGCTCTCGGTGAGATCGACGACAACCATGGGTCTCACGCTCCCAGCAGGCTCTGGCCGCAGACCCGGACCACATTGCCGGAGACCGTGCCTGAGCCGGGCGAGGCGAACCAGGCGACGGTCTCCGCCACGTCGACCGGCAGGCCGCCCTGCGCCATGCTGTTCATCCGGCGGCCGGCCTCGCGCAGCAGGACCGGCATCCGGGCGGTCATCGCGGTCTCGATGAAGCCCGGCGCGACCGCGTTGATCGTGATGCCGCGGTCGGCCAGCACCGGGGCGCCCGACCGCACCAGGCCGATCACGCCGGCCTTGGACGTGGCGTAGTTGGCCTGCCCGCGGTTGCCGGCGATGCCCGCGATCGAGGAGACGCCGACGATCCGGCCGCCGTCGCCGATCAGCCCGCGCTCCACCAGGACGTCGTTGATCCGCTCCTGGCTGGACAGGTTCACGTCGAGCACCGAGTCCCACCGCGCGGCGTCCATCCGGGCGAGCGTCTTGTCGCGGGTGATCCCCGCGTTGTGCACCACCACGTCGACCCCACCCGTCAGGTAGGCGGCCAGGCGCTCGGGGGCGTCCGGCGCGGTCAGGTCGAGTTGCAGCGCCCGGCCGCGCACCTCGTTGGCCACGCCGGCGAGATCGTCGCCGGCGGCGGGCACGTCCAGCGCGATCACCTCGGCGCCGTCGCGGGCGAGCACCCGCGCGGTCGCCGCGCCGATGCCGCGCGCCGCGCCCGTGATCAGGGCGACCTTGCCGGCCAGCGGCCGGGCCCAGTCGGCGGGCGCGGTCACCGCGCCGGCGCCGACCCGGATCACCTGGCCCGACACGTACGCCGAACGGCCGCTGAGCAGGAAGCGCAGCGTCGACTCGAGGGCCTCCTCGCCGCCGGGCGCCACGTAGCCGAGCTGGGCGGTGATGCCCCGGCCGAACTCCTTGCCGATGCTGCGGACCAGCCCCTCCAGCGCGCGCTGGGCGGTCGCCTCCCGCGGCGAGCCGCACGCCTCGGGCGCGGTGCCCAGCACGATCACCCGGCCGGAGCCGAGCACCGAGCGGGCCACCGGGTGGAAGAAGTCGTAGAGCGCCCGCAGCCCGGCCGAGTCGACGATCCCGGTGGCGTCGAAGATCAGCGCGCCGTAGCGGGCGCCGTCCTCGGCGGCGCCGCTCACGTCGACGCCGGTCCGGCCGAGCAGTTCGCGGACCGGGCAGGCCAGCCGCCCGCCGGATGCCGCGCCCAGCAGCACCGGCCCGGGCGTGAGTGGCGCACTCGGGTCATGGCGCCGCAAGCGGGGCGGATCGGGCAGCCCCAGCCGCCGCACGACGGTTCGGCCAAGATCGGAATTTGCGAAGCTCGCGTATCTGTCACCCATGCGAGTAACCTACTCGCCAGTAGATTACTGACAACTCCTGGAGGACCTGCCGTGCAGACCCCGCGCCGCGTCGCCGTCCTCGGCGGCAACCGGATCCCGTTCGCCCGGTCCGGCAGCCGCTACGCCCACGCCGGCAACCAGGACATGCTGACCGCCGCCCTGGACGGGCTGATCGCCCGGTACGGGCTGGCCGGGCAGCGGGTCGGCGAGGTGGTCGCCGGCGCGGTGCTCAAGCACTCGCGCGACTTCAACCTCACCCGGGAGGTCGTCCTCGGTTCCCGCCTGGACCCCCGCACCCCGGCGTACGACATCCAGCAGGCCTGCGGCACCGGGCTGGAAACGGTCATCGCGGTCGCCAACAAGATCGCGCTGGGCCAGCTGGAGGTCGGCATCGCCGCCGGGGTGGACACCACCTCGGACGCGCCGCTGCAGCTCAACGAGGACATGCGGCGGGCGCTGCTGGAGCTCAACCGGGCCCGCACCCTCGGCGCCCGGCTCAAGGCCGCCGCCAAGCTCCGCCCCCAGCAGGCCTTCCGCCCGGAGATTCCCCGCAACGCCGAGCCGCGCACCGGCCTGTCGATGGGCGAGCACGCCGCGGTCACCGCCCGGCGCTGGGAGATCGACCGCGAGTCGCAGGACGCCCTGGCGCTGGCCTCGCACCAGCGCCTCGCCGCCGCGTACGACCGGGGGCTTCTTCGACGATCTGGTCACGCCGTATCTGGGGTTGAACCGCGACGAGAACCTGCGCCCCGACACCAGCCTGGACCGGCTCGCCGCGCTCAAGCCGGTCTTCGGCGCCCGCGGCCCGGAGGCGGGCCACGCGACGATGACGGCGGGCAACTCGTCGCCGCTGACCGACGGAGCGTCCACCGTGCTGCTGGCGTCCGAGGAATGGGCGCAGGCACACTCGCTGCCGGTGCTGGCCTACTTCACCGACTGCGAGGCCGCCGCGGTCGACTTCGTGCACGGCGACGAGGGCCTGCTGATGGCGCCGGCGTACGCGGTGCCCCGGATGCTGGCCCGCCGCGGCCTGACCCTGCAGGATTTCGACTACTACGAGATCCACGAGGCGTTCGCCGCGCAGGTGCTGGCCACCCTGGCGGCCTGGGAGTCGCCGGAGTTCGCCAAGGAGCGGCTCGGCCTGGACGCCCCGCTCGGCCCGATCGACCGGGCCAGGCTCAACGTCAACGGATCGTCGCTGGCCGCCGGCCATCCGTTCGCCGCTACCGGCGGCCGGATCGTGGCCAATCTGGCCAAGCTGCTCGCCGAGAAGGGCTCGGGCCGCGGCCTGATCTCCATCTGTGCGGCTGGCGGCCAGGGCCTGGTCGCGATCCTGGAGCGCTGACCTCGCTCCGCCGGTTCGCGGGACCACTCGAGAGCGAGACAGCCGGCCACCGACCTCGACGGACTAGCGATCGCCGAGCAGGCCGGCCAGGGCTGGGCCGACCCGCTCGGGGGCTTCCAGTTGTGGGTAGTGGCCGACGTCGTCGAATACCGCGAAGCCCGCGCCGGGCAGGCGCTCCCGGAGCCGGGTCAGCACGTGCCCGCCGGACACCGGATCCTGGGGCCCCCAGACGAAGGAGAGTGGCACGTCGGCGGACTCCATCGCCGACACCCAGCGCTCGCCGGAGATCTTGCGGTCGTCGATGTAGTGCAGGAGGCGGTGGTATGTCGCCTTTCCGTTCCGGCCGGAGACGGCCCGCCACAGGTCGTGCACCACGGTCGGCTCGAGCGGCTGGGCGCAGATCGTCGCGAGGCTCCGCGCGAGGACCCGTTCGGAGAGCACGCGGGCGAGCAGCGGGCCGGCCGGGGACCGGAGCAGTCGCTGGACCCGCAGCGGCTGGTGCAGGTCGGGGTAGACGCCGCCGTTGAGGAACACGACCCGGTCGACGGTCACCGCCGCCGGCCCGTCACCGGCCCGGCTGAGCAACTCCTGCGCCACGCACACCGCGTAGTTGTGCGCCACGACCGACGACCGGTCGATCCCCTCGAGCTGCCATACCTCTTCGACGAGGTCGGTCTGCTCCGTGATCGCGTACCGGTGGCGGGACGGCTTGTCGGACTCGCCGAAGCCGAGGAAGTCGAGGCTGAGCACCCGGCGGCCGGCCGCGGTCAGTGCCGGCACGACGCCGGCCCAGTCGTACGACGAGGTGGGGAAGCCGTGCAGCAGCGTCACGACCGGTCCGTCGGCGGGCCCGTCCAGCCGGACGAACACGGCGTGGCCGAGCCGGGGCAACCGGACGCGGCGGCCGCCGGCGAGCCAGTCGTCATAGGAGAGCGTCATCACGGGAGTCTAATCGGGACGGTGGGGGGCGCGGGCGCCGCCGAAACGGCATAGCTGTGCGGCCGAGCGGTCGGTGCGTGATCCTTCGGGGATCAGTGCGGGACCGCCGTGATGTCGGTGAGGCGGTGTATCCAGTGCTGGAGATCGGCCGGTGTCTCGCCGCCCTTGGCGATGACGGCCAGGGTCTTGCCCGCCAGCCGGTTGCGGTCGTGCTGGGTGAGGTCCTGGGAGGTCAGGACCAGGACCGGGACGTCGCGGGTGGCGGGGTCGTCGTGGAGCGCCGCGATGACGGTGAAGCCGTCGATGCCGGGCATGAGGAGGTCGCAGATGATCAGGTCGAAGGTGTGTGCCCGGGCCAGGCGGAGTCCGTCGGTTCCGTTGACGGCCTCGATCACCCGGACGCCCTGGCGCTGCAGCGTCCGCGTGACCACGGCGAGGGTCGCGGGGTCGTCGTCGATGACCAGGACGTTGACGGTGTGGTCGTCCAGCGGCGGGATGAAGCTGTGGTGGACCAGCCACCCCAGCAGCGCGTCGTGCTGGACCGGCTTGACGAAGTAGTCGACGGCGCCGAGTGCCACGCCGACTTCCCGGTCCTCGTCGACGTTGATCAGGGCCACCGGGATGTGGCGCAGTTGCGGGTCGTCCTTGAGCTGTTGCAGCACCAGGCGGCCCTCGATGCCGGGATGAGTGAGATCGAGCAGGACGAGGTCCGGCTGGCAGGAGCGGGCCGCGGCCAGCCCGTCCTCGCCGGTGGCGGCGACGGTGACGAGGTAGCCGGCGCGTTCGAGGTGGGCGCGCAGCAGCAGCGACGCCGCGGTGTCGTCCTCGATCACCAGGATCCCTCCGGTGGGATACGCGGCGGCCGCCGGATCCGGTGGGGTGCCGGGCTGGGCGTGCGGTGCGGCGGGCAGGGTGAGGGTGAAGCGGGCGCCGTGGCCGGGTTCGGACTCACACGTGATGTCCCCGCCGTGTGCCTGGGCCAGGCGGCGCGCGAGCGGCAGACCCAGTCCGGTGCCACCGGCACGCAGTTTGACGTCACCGACCTGGGCGAACTCGATGAAGACGCGGGCCTGGTCGGCCAGGCTGATGCCCGGACCGGTGTCGGTGACGGACACGTGGACCTGGTCGCCGGCGCGGTGTGCGTTGATGAAGATCTGGCCGCCGGTGGGACTGAACTTGATGGCGTTGGACAGCAGGTTGTTGAGGATCTGCCGGAACCTGACCCGGTCGGTCGGAATGGTCAGCGGAGGGACTGTCGTCGTCACCCGCAGTGCCCGCTCGCTCAGCAGCGGGCCGAGTGCGGCGACGGCCTCGTCGATGGCGGCAGAGAGCTCCAGCGGCTCGGGGAACAACTCGATGCGGCCGGCCTCGACCTTCGACAGGTCCAGCACGTCGTTGATCAGCACGAGCAGATGCCGCCCGCCGGTGCGGATGTGGTCGATCCAATCGCTCGGCACGGAGCGGTTGTCCCCGTCGGCCTTCTCGCCGGCCATCAGCTCGCTGAATCCGAGGATGGCGTTGAGCGGCGTCCGCAGCTCGTGGCTCATGTTGGCCAGGAACTCCGACTTCTGGCGGGAGGCGTCGCGTGCTTCGTCGCGAGCGAGCGCGACCTGGGCTTCGGCTCGCCACTGGCGCCGCTGCGTCCGGAGCAGCAGGAAGATCCCGGCGCACACCATGACGCCCAGCGGGAACGCGATCGCGAGGACCGTGGTCCGGATCGCGGTGGCTCCCGCGTACGCCTGGTCTCGTGGCACGGCCGCGAACACCGTCCAGCCGAGCGGGACGACCTGCTGGCGTACGGCCAGCAGTCGCCTGCCGCCGTCGTCGACGCCGACGAGCCGGCCGACCGGCGCCGTCGCGACGGCATCGATGGGCGCGCCGGCCACCGGCACCAGTGCCGTGGGGCGACCGCCGGGCGCCGCCACCAGGCGGCCCCGCTGGTCCGCGATCCACAGATTCACGCCCTGCACCGCGGCGACGTCGTCGACGATCTCCTGGACCTCGCCGAGCTCGACGCTGGCGGCGAGCAGCCCGAGGGGCGGCCCGAGGGACTGCCCGGCCGGGGCCGGGGCCCGGACATACGTCGCGATCGACACCACGAACGGGCGCGCCCGCACAGCCGACACGAACGCTTCCGAGACATAGGTGCCGCCCGTGGTGACAACGCCCTTGAAGTAGCCCCGGCTGCTGAAATCCCGGCCGAGCAGCTCCGGGGCGTCCGGTATGCCCCGCAGGATGCCGTCGAGGTCGAGCAGGCCGGGCGTCGTCCGCCCGTGGCGGTACTCCTGGAGAGCCTGCAGTTGCTGGTCGATCTCCGCTTGGTCGAACCGGTCGGGGCGGCCGTCCGCGAGAGCCTGGACCAGCTGCGGCCGCCTCGCGGCGCCTTCGATCAGGGAAACGATCGAGCCGACCTGCTCCGCGATCAACGCGCTCGACAGCGCGGTCGTCAGCCGCAGCCGGGCCGCGACCTCGTGCCGCACCGCCGCCTCGGACTTGGTCAGCGTCAGCGTCGCCAGGACGACAAGCGGCACGAGAGCGCCCAGCACCGCCAGCGCACCCACCTGCATCGCCCGGGGAGACCCCGGTCCGCGACCGGCCCTCGGGTCCCCCAACCGAGAAAATCTCACCCTAACAACATAGGCCTATGGCCATAATCTCGGATAAAAAGGACCCGAGGAGCTGGTCGCAACCATCAGCAAAAGACCTACCACGAGCAGCCCGGGTGCTGGTTGCGGTTCACGGCTGGTCCGGTGTCGCCAGGGCGTCGGCCGGGCGGTGGGTGGCGGCCCAGCTGGCGAGCAGTCTCAGGGCGTCGTCGCTGGGGGAGCCCGCCTCGGCGCTGAAGCCGGTCAGGGTCAGCCCGGGGTCGGCGGGCAGCTCCATGACCTCGTAGGCCAGGTGCAGGTCGCCGACGACGGGGTGGTGGATGTGTTTGAGCCCGGTGCGGTGCAGGCGGACGTCGTGGGCTGCCCAGCGGGCGCGGAAGTCGTCGCTGCGGGTGCACAGCTCCCCGACGAGGTCGGTCAGTGCCTTGTCGTAGGGGTCGCGGCCGGCGGCGGCGCGCAGGATGGCGACGCTGTCGTCGGCTGTTGTCTCCCAGTCGAGCCAGAAGTCGCGGGCGCGAGGGTCGAGGAAGTTGAACCGGGCGTGGTTCGCCGGCCGGCCGGCGGGCCCCGAGGGGTCGTCGAACATCGGCGCGAACAGCGCCCGGGCCAGGGAGTTGGCGGCGACGACGTCGAGGCGCCCGTTGTTGACCAAGGCCGGCACCTCGGTCATCCCGTCGAGGATGCGCTGAACGGCGGGCCGGACCTGCTGGGCGGGCGGCTTGCGGCGGCGGGTGCGGGCGGCCGGGCCGGCAGCGCGGGCGAGTTCGGCCAGGTGTGCCCGCTCGGCCTCGTCCAGTTGCAGGGCCCGGGCCAGGGCGTCCAGCACGCTGTCGGAGACGCCGCTGAGATTGCCGCGTTCGAGCTGGGCGTAGTACTCGACGCTGACGCCGGCCAGGTCGGCGACCTCGCTGCGGCGCAGCCCGGGCACCCGCCGGTTGCGGCTGGGGCCGTGCAGGCCGGCCCGCTCGGGCGTGATCTTGGCGCGGCGTGAGCTGAGGAAGGCCTTGACCTGGTCACGGTTGTCCACCCGTCCAGGCTAGGCGGGATCTCCGGTACGAGGGGTGGGCTGCCGGTACACCGTCCAGCAGCGACTTCTCCAGGCTCGCGGCGGCCGGTTACCTGGTACTGCCACCAGGACAAGGAGTATCCGATGAAGCACGTATCACTGGGCGGGCTCGCTGTTTCCCGCATCGGGCTGGGCGCCATGACCATGGCCGGCGTCTACACCACGGGCCGGGCGCTCGACGACGCCGAGTCGATCCGCACCATCCACCGGGCGCTGGACCTCGGGGTCACCCACATCGACACCGCCGAGATCTACGGCCCCTTCCACAGCGAGGAGATCGTCGGCGAGGCCATCAAGGGCCGCCGCGACGACGTCGTCGTGGCGACGAAGTTCGGTCTCGTCTCCCACTCCGGCGGCGGCCCGGGCGTCATCGACAGCAGCCCCGCCAACGTCAGGGCCGCTGTCGAAGGCTCGCTCAACCGGCTCGGCACCGACCACATCGACCTCTACTACCAGCACCGCGTCGACCCGAACACGCCCATCGAGGAGACTGCCGGCGCGCTGGCCGAGCTGGTCGCCGAGGGCAAGGTGCGCCACATCGGGCTGTCCGAGGCCGCCCCGGAAACGATCCGGCGGGCACACGCGGTGCATCCGGTGGCCGCGTTGCAGACCGAATACTCTCTCTGGACCCGCGATGTCGAGGCGGAGATCCTCCCCCTGCTGCGCGCACTCGGTATCGGGTTCGTGCCCTACTCCCCGCTCGGCCACGGCCTGCTGACCGGGCAGATCCGCACCGTCGACGACTTCGCCGACGACGACTGGCGCAAGTCCAACCCGCGCTTCACCGGCGAGAACTTCCGGCGCAACCTGCGCATCGTCGACGAGGTGCAGGCCATCGGCGCCGAGATCGAAGCCACCCCGGCCCAGACCGCCCTGGCGTGGCTGCTGACCCGCGGCGACGACATCGCCCCCATCCCCGGCACCCGGCGGGTCTCCCGCGTCGAGGAGAACACCGCAGCCGACGGCATCGAACTCAGCACCGCGCAGCTCGACCGCTTGAACAACCTCACGCCGGCCTCGGGCGACCGCCACGACGAGGCGAGCATGGCCAGCATCGACCGCTGACCACCGGCGGGGACGGTGGACGCCCTCGTCAACAACGCCGGCATCTCGGGGGAGGTGGGACCGGGATGGGCGCAGGATCCCACCACGCTCGACCTCGACGTCGTCCGCGAGGTCGTGGAGACCAACGTCTACGGTGTGATCCGGGTGACCAACGCGATGCTGCCGTTCGTGCGGCGCTCGGCGTCGCCGCGCATCGTCAACATCTCCAGCAGCGTCGGGTCGGTGA
Source organism: Actinoplanes sp. ATCC 53533 (assembly GCF_003947245.1). Lineage (NCBI taxonomy): Bacteria > Bacillati > Actinomycetota > Actinomycetes > Micromonosporales > Micromonosporaceae > Actinoplanes > Actinoplanes sp. ATCC 53533. Next base: position 26,966 of record NZ_QHHV01000210.1, read on the forward strand.
CCTGGCAGGCGGACCCGGCCGTCGAGGTCGGCCCGATCATGGCGGCCTACTCGCCGACGAAGTCGTACCTCAACGCCGTCACCGTGCACTATGCACGACAGTTCACCGGCACGGGGATCCTCATCAACGCCGCCTGCCCGGGCCTGGTCGCGACCGACTTCACCGGCGGGCAGGGGCGGCCGCCCCGGGAAGCCGCGGCCACCGCGATCCGGCTCGCCACCCTGCCCGACGGCGGGCCCAGCGGCTCATTCTTCAACGACGACGGCGTCGTCCCCTGGTAGGTCCCGGCCGCGTCGGTCGCGATCCGCGAACAGGTCAGCGGGAATGCGGTGCGCGAGCAGTTCGGCCAGTCGCGGCCGGACGTTGAACATCGCGGCCAGCGCGCGGACCGAGGCTTCGGCGTCCGCGGTGTCCCGGCCGGGGATCCTGGTGGCACGGATGAGGTTGTTGCGGGGCGTGTGCTCGACCGGGACGAAGGCGAAGACGTCGACCTGGTAGCCGACCATCCGCAACAACGACGCCCGGAGCGCGTCGGTCAGCACGTCACCCAGCTGTTCCTTGAGGATGCCGTCGCGGGCGAGGTCACGAAAGCCGGCGGGCATCGTCCGCGGTCGTAGCTGTCGCTGCAGGTCGTGGTGGCAGCACGGCGAGGCGAGCACGTGCGTCGCATCGCGGTCCACGGCGAGCGCGAGCACGTCGTCGGTGGCGGTGTCGCAGGCGTGCAGGGAGATGACCAGGTCCGGTGCGTCGGCCGGCACGTAGTGCTCGATCAGCGAGGAGGTGAAGGTCAGGTGGTCCTGCCAGCCGAGCCGGTGCGCGCGCTCGTTGTTCCGGGCGGTGGTTTCGACGTCCCGGTCGACTCCGACGACGGTGCAGGCGACGCCGCTCTCGCGCAGGTGGTGCGCGGTGGCGAAGGTCAGGTAGGCGTTGCCGCAGCCGAGGTCCAGTATCCGTAGCGGTCCGGTCAGCGCCGGACCGGTGCTCAGGGTGCTGCCCAGGATCCGGATGAACTCGTTGATCTGCCGGTACTTGCGCTGCCCGGTCGGTTTGACCGCGCCGTCGTGGCTGACGCCGAGGACGTCCAGGAAGGCGGCGTCCGGGGGAACGGGGCGATCGCGTTGGCGGTCGTGCGCCAGCGCCGCGGTGTTGGCCTCGGCGCGCTGGGAGACGAACAGCTTGCCGCGTTTGGCGATGCGCGCCTCGATGGTGGCCGATCGCAGCTCGATGTGGGCGTTGCGGAACGGTACGTCGACCAGTTCCCGGGCGACCGCTTCGGCGCCCGGATAGTTGCGGGTCACCGCGGTCTTGTCGGTGTGCCAGGTGACTTGGGTCTGCACCGCGTCTCGCAGCGCCACCTTCCGGATGACGACCCGGCGCCACGGGTTCTGCGCGCCGTGCGCGGTCCCGCTGAGGACGGCGCGCTGGAACTCCTGGCGATGCACGCAGTCCCGGATGAGGTCGGCCATGGTGGTGAAATCTGACATCTGCGAGCCCGTCTCTGTCGTGTCGGCATCAACGGCTCAGGTGCTGCGGAAATACCAGCGCCGCCAGTATGCGCCCCGCGCACGTCCGCTCCGGTGTGGGGCGGGGCGGAGGGCGCGCCCGACCTTGCTGATAGCTTGTTGCATGTTCTTGGCAACAGCAAAAGTAGGGCATGAGTGTCGGCGAGTCAGGTTCTCGGGGTCGGTGCGCGCCGGCGCCGCACCGTGCTCTGGCTGGTGGCGCTGACCACCGGCCTGGTCGTGACCGGGCTGATCGCCGTCGGCACGGGTGCGATCGGGATCGGCCCGGCGACGGTGGCGCGGATCATCGGCCATCAGCTCGCCGGCCTGCCCGCGGCGGTGACCTGGAGCCCGCCGCAGGAGGCGATCGTCTGGCAGGTCCGGCTGCCGCGCGTGCTGCTCGGCATGCTGGTCGGCGCCGGCCTGGCCGTGTGCGGTGTGGCGTTGCAGGCGATGGTGCGCAACGTGCTGGCCGACCCGTACCTGTTGGGCATCAACTCCGGGGCCTCCAGCGGCGCCGCGGCGGCGATCCTCTTCGGCGCGGGCGCCGGATTCGGCCAGTACGCGCTCTCCACCAGCGCCTTCCTGGGCGCGCTCGCCGCGTCCCTGCTGGTCTTCCTGATCGCGCGCAGCGGGGCCGGGTGACCTCGGTCCGGCTGCTGCTGGCGGGCGTCGCGGTCGGCTACGCGCTGTACGCCGCCACCAGCTTCCTGATCTTCGCCGCCGGTTCCGCCGAGGGCTCCCGGTCGGTGATGTTCTGGCTGCTCGGGTCGCTCGGCCTGGCCCGCTGGGACCTGCTGCTGGCGGTGGCCGCGGTCGTGATCGGAGGCACCACCGGCTATCTCACCGTCACCGGGCGACGGCTGGACGCCCTCGCCATCGGCGACGAGACCGCGCACACGCTGGGGGTGTCGCCGGACCGGTTCCGGATGCGGCTGCTCGTGGTGGTCTCGCTCTGCGTGGGGGTGTTGGTCTCCGCCTCCGGCAGCATCGGCTTCGTCGGCCTCGTCGTGCCGCACCTCGCCCGCCGGATCGTCGGCGCCCCGCACGTGCGCGTCGTGCCGGTCTCGGCCCTGCTCGGCGCGATCCTGCTGGTCTGGGCCGACGTGATCGCCCGGGTCCTGCTGGCGCCGCAGGAGATCCCGATCGGCATCATCACCGCCCTGCTCGGCGCGCCCTTCCTGCTGATCCTGATCCGCCGTCTGCACGCCGCCGGCGGCTGAGCGCCGCCATGAAAGGAATCCGATGAGGGCAATCCGCCTGGTCGCCGCCTCCGCCACGATCATGCTCGCCGCCGCCTGCGGCGCCGCCTCCTCGTCCGGTGACGAACCGGAGGCCGCCGGGAACGGCTATCCGGTCAAGGTCACCAACTGCGGCGTGGAGGTCACCTTCGACAGCGCGCCGCAGCGGGTTGTGCTGCTCAAGAGCGCGGCCGTGCCGTACCTGCACTCCCTCGGTGTCATGGACCGGGTCACCGCGCGGGCCGGGCAGTATCCGAAGGAGTACTACGAAGCCGCCACCCTCGCCGAGCTGGCGAGGATCCCGCTGCTCACGGACAAGACCGACACCAGCGGTCACCTCCAGATCTCCAAGGAGGTCGTGATCGGCCAGCAGCCCGAACTGGTGCTCGGCGAGGTCGACAACCTCTCCCGCGACACTCTCTCCAGCGTGGACATCCCGCTGCTCGAGGAGCCGGCGTTGTGCCCGGACAGCACCGCGGTTCCGGCCTTCGACGACATCTACGCGCAGCTGCGGACGTACGGGAAGGTTTTCGGTCGCCCGGCCGCGGCCGAGACCGCGGTCACCGCGCTCAAGGAGCGCATGACAAAGATCAAGAGCGAGACGGGTACGGCCTCCGAGCGCACCGCCGCGGTGTTGTACCCGACGGTCGGCGGCGGGGCCACCTACGCCTACGGTTCGGCGAGCATGGCGCACCCGCAGCTGGCGGCCGCGGGCTTCACGAACGTGTTCGCCGACAGCCGGAAGCGGGTCTTCGAGGTCACCCTGGAGGAACTGCTCGGCCGCGACCCCGACGTGCTGATCCTGCTGCACGGCGACGGCGACCCGCAGGCCGTCGAGGCCGCGCTGACCGGGCTGCCCGGCGCGGCGAAGCTCAAGGCCGTCGCCGGCGGCAACGTGATGACGCAGCTGTTCAACTTCACCGAGCCGCCGTCGCCGCTGTCGATCGACGGCCTGGAGCGGATCGTGCGGCGCTTCAAGGCCGGGGCGTGATCGAGGCGACCGGGGTCGGCTGGCGGTACGGCGCCAACCCCGTGATCGACGGCGTGAGCATCACCGCCGAACCCGGCCGGGTCCTCGGGCTGATCGGGCCGAACGGCAGCGGCAAGACCACCCTGCTGCGGCTGCTGTACGGCGCGCTGAAGAGTCCCACCGGCCGGGTCGCCGTCGACGGCGATCCACTCTCGACCCTGAGCGCGCGCGAGGCGGCCCGGCGGATGGCCGTGGTGGTGCAGGAGAGCGGCGGCGAGACCGCGCTGACGGTGGCCGAGATGGTGCTGCTCGGCCGCGGCCCGCACCTGTCGACGTTCCAGCGCACCGGCCGCGACGACCACGAGGTCACCGCCCGCTGCCTGGCCCGGGTCGGCGCCACCCACCTGGCCGCGCGGACGTTCGGCGGGCTGTCCGGCGGCGAACGCCAGCGGGTGCTGATCGCCCGGGCCCTCGCCCAGCAGGCCACCCACCTGCTGCTCGACGAGCCCACCAACCACCTGGACATCCGCTACCAGCACGAGATCCTGCGCCTGGTCCGTGGCCTGGGCACCTGCGCCGTGGTGGTGCTGCACGACCTCAACCTCGCCGCCCGCTACTGCGACGACCTGGTGCTGCTCGGCGGCGGCGGGGTGGTCGCGGCCGGCCCGGCCGGCGAGGTGCTGGACCCGAGAATCCTCGAACCCGTGTACGGCATCGGCATCCGGCGCCTCGACATCGAGGGCAGCCCGCACCTGTTGTTTCACCCGATCGACCTGTCGCACCCGACCGACGAGGAGTGTGCCGCATGATTCCGCAGGACCGCATCAACCGGTACTGGACCGGCCGCGCGCCCGCGTACGACGACTACCAGCAGCGTCCCGACCGGGCCGACGCCGACGCCCGGGCCTGGGCGGGCATCTGGGCCGCGGCCCTGCCGCCGGCCCCGCTCGACGTGCTCGACGTCGGCACCGGCAGCGGCCAGGTCGCCATGGTCCTCGCCGGGCTCGGCCACCGCGTCACCGGCATCGACCTGTCCGAGGGCATGCTGGAACGGGCTCGCGGGCACGCCGCCACCGTCGCGAACGGGCCGGACTTCCGGCTCGGCGACGCGGTCTCGCCCGGCCTGCCGGACGGCAGCTTCGACGCGGTGACCGGCCGCTATGTGATGTGGACCCTGCGCGAGCCGGAGACCGCGGTGGCGAACTGGATCCGGCTGCTGCGGCCCGGCGGCACGGTCGCCGTCGTGGACAGCACCTGGTTCCCGGCGGGCCTGGACAACGCGCCGGAGGACTTCGCCGGCCACTACGACGACGAGGTCCGGGCCGCGCTGCCGCTGGCCGCCGCCACATCCATCGACCAGACCGCGAAGGTGCTCGACGCCGCGGGCCTCAAGGCGGTCACGGTCACCCCGCTGACCTCGATCCACGAGCTGGACCGCGAGCACGGCGTCGCCCCGGGCCACGAGGTCCAGATGCAGTTCCTGATCACCGGCCGGGCGTGACGCCGCCGGTCAGCTCGCCGTGGTGGCCGGTGGCGGCCGGCCGCACATCGTCGTGGGGTGAGTCGCGGTGGCGGCTCGGGTCAGACGGCGACCAGGGTGCCGGCCGACGCGGTCATGTCCGCGGTAGCCGTCGGGAGCGGCGCCTGGCGGAACCCCGCGGTGAGACCGTCGAGCAGCCCGGTCAGGTCCAGGACCCGGCGCACGATGGGTCGCGGGTTCGTGATCCGCAGGCGGCATCCGTCGCGGGCGGCGGCCCGGCCCAGGACCACGAGGACGGTGAGTCCGGCACAGTCCAGGAACGTGACGCCGGCGAGATCAACCTCGATGCGGCGGGGTCGCAGCGTGGACAAGGCGTCGAGGAGCCCGATGCGCAGCACGTCGGCGGTCGACAGGTCGATATCGCCGACCGCGGCGACCCGGACGGTGCCCGGCGACGGGCAACTCGTAGCTATGCTCAGCGGTGCCGACGGGGTCACCAGCGAGAGTGTGGTGAACATGATTCCTCCAGCCCAACGGTTCTTCACAGGAACAAGTGATGGGCGGGCAGGGTCTGGACCCGTGGCCGGGTATGCGGCAACCCGAGGATCGCGGGCGTCGCAGGCTCGACAAAGTGCGCACGTCGATGCGGTAGCAACCCACACACTACTCGCCAAACGTCCCCGTCAGGGACTTCACGGTGGGGTGTGCCGGAAGACGGCTCAGCTGAGGGGCATGGTGCACTATGGGTCGCGATGAGCGTCAGGGCGACGCCCGGGATCCGCGGATCAGATGATCGCGGCCGTCGTGACCACCGCCGCGGTCGCGGCCCTGTCCGCGGTCGTTCCGGCCATACCGATCGAGGCTTACCTGGTCGCAGCGATCACGACGACCGGCGCCGATCCGGTGGCCCTGGGCATCGCGGCCGGGCTGGGCCAGACGGCCGGCAAGCTGGTGACCTTCCTGGCCGCGCGCGGCGTCATCCGGTCGAGCCGGCTCAGGCGATCTCTGCGACAGCGCACCGGTCCGACCGGAGCCGGGCCGGCCGAGGGTTCGCGGCTGGGCCGCGCCTGGGCGCGCACTCGGCGGCGCGTCGCGGTGGCCCGCGAACGGATGACCGCGGCTTTGAGCCGCGCCGTGCCACCGGCGCTCGGGCGCTGGTCGAGGGCCGCCGCCCGGTCCGTGAGCGCCGCGTCCAAACGGCTGATCATCCTGCTGGACCGACCCGTCGTCGCGGCGCCGACCGTCTTCCTGAGCGCGCTCCTCGGCATCCCGCCCCTGCTGGTGACCAGTGTCTACGCCGCCGGCACCCCCATGTCGGCCGCCACGTTCGGTGTCGTCTGCCTCGCCGGGCGATCGATCCGATTCATCGCCGTCGCGCTCGCCCCGCACCTGTTCATGAACTGAGACCGGCTTCCGCTTCATGAACTGAGACCGGCTTCCGCTTCATGAACTGAGACCGGCTCCCGCTTCATGAACTGAGACCGGCTCTCGCCTCATGAACTGAGACCGGCTTCCGCGAGCGAACGGATCTCCCGAAGCCGCGTGGACGTCTTCCGGCACGCTTCTGGATCGACCACCTCACCACCACGCCAGCCCGCCGCGGCGGCAGCCCCCGGACGGCGTCGTGGGGGCGCGCCAGCGGCTGTGCAAGGCGGCGGCCTCCGGCCCGGCGTACCCCTGGCGGCGGCGCTGGTCCGGATCCGGGCCCGGACCTACGCGGAGAACCGCCGCCTCAACGACGGGAACACGGCGGTCCTGGCGGGGCTGCCGGGGCTGGACGAATCGATATGGCCGCGAGTGCGCACGACATGGTGGTGGCAACCGGCGGCTGGTTCGCTGGGAGGTATGAGCGACGAGACGATTCTGGTGACCGGGGCCGAGGAGCAGCGTGCTCAGGGAGTGCCCGAGCAGTGGATCCAGCTGAGCATCGACCTGTACGCCGTCGTCCGGTCCGGTGGTCTCGGCACGATGACCGACGACGTACGGCAGGTCCTCGGTCGGGCACCGCGCGACTTCACCGACTTCGTCCGGGATGCCGCCCGCCGGGGCGCATGGTCCCGCTGAGTTTGACGTCGGCGTCGGGGCGCGGGCCCTCGAACGTGCCGGCCGGGTGGCTTCCCGCGGTCAGGTGCGCAGGGGGAGAACGGCCGCGGTGTAGATGTCGTCGATGAGCGACATGGTGGCGATCGAGTCCGACGGTGGGGTGAGGTTGGTGGGTTCCCCCCGGACGGCGGCGGCGAAGGCGCGCAGTTGGTGGACGTAGGTGGTTTGGCTGTCGAAGTGCTCGCGCCGGCGCCGGCCGCCGATGTCCACGGTGAAGCGGGACCAGTATTGCGGTGCGATGGGGTTGGTGACGGTCATCGTGCCGCGGTCGCCGACGACCTTCGCCCGGGCGCGCAGCAGGGTCGAGGACCACATCGAGGCGTGGATGTGCCCGGTCGCGCCGCCGGGGAGGCTGAACTGTGCGGTCATCGCCCGGTCGACGCGGCGGTCCCGCTTGAGGGTCAGGGCCTTCGCGGTGGTCACGGTCGGCTCGCCGGCGGTGAGCAGGCGCAGGCAATGCACGGCGTAGCAGCCGGCGTCCATCAGCGCGCCGCCGGCGAGGCCGAAGTCGTACCGGATGTCGGAGAAGACGGGCAGCGGGAAGCACATCGCCGTCTCCACCCGCTGGATGCGGCCCAGGTCGCCGCCGTGGACCAGCTCGGCCATCCGCCGGGCGACCGGATGGTAGCGGTAGTGGAACGCCTCCATGACCACCAGGCCGGAGGCCTCGGCGGCGGCCGCCACCTGGCGTGCCTGTGTCGCGTTCGCGGTGAACGGTTTCTCGCACAGCACGTGCTTGCCGGCCTCGACGGCGGCTTGGGTCCATCGCGCGTGCAGGCCGTTGGGCAGCGGAACGTAGACGGCGTCCAGCGACGGGTCGGCCAGCAGATCGGCGTACGAGTCGTGCACGGCGGGCACGCCCCAGCGGGCGGCGAACGCCTCGGCCCGGCGGCGGTCCCGGGCGGCGACGGCGGCAACCTCGACGCCGTCGAGCATCCGGGCCGGCCTGATCAACGCGGTCGGGGTGATCCGGGCGGCACCGAGCACACCGATTCTCATGACTGGCCTCCTTGCCGGCAGCGTACGGATATCGCGCCTGACGTGGTGGATGCAACATCTGTCGAGCCCGACCGTCAACCAGGCATGACGTATTTCCATGAATCTCCGACGGTGATGGGCAATCAGACACCGAAACAACCCGACACCGAAACCGAGCAAGAACAGCGCTAAGCGCCACCCGCACGCCCTCACGACGCGCGGCACCGGACGCGGCAAGATCAACACGGTGCCGCCGGCCAGACGGCATTACCCAGCGCGGGTGAGTATCGCTACTCACGGTGATCGGTGCGCGGGGGTGCAGGCTGTCTCTACCGCGCCGGCATGGTGTCCGCGCAGCTCAACCCCTCTGGAGAAGGTCATGGCGAACCACCCGTCGTCCTCGGTCAAGCCCACCGCCGCTTTCGTCGGCGCCTCCTGGGCGGCGCTGGTTCTCGGCATCGTCTCGTTCGCGGTGGGGCTGTGGAACGCCGAGATGACCAAGAGCGAGAAGGGCTTCTTCGCCGCGGTCATCGTCCTGGGCCTGTTCGCCGCCGTGTCCCTGCAGAAGTCGGTGCGGGACCGGGCCGAGGGGCTGCCGGTGTCGGCGTTGTACCTGGGGCTGTCGTGGTCGGTGGTCGGTACCGCGGTGGTGATGCTCGTGGTCGGCCTGTGGAACAGCGGGATGCTGCTCAGCGAGAAGGGCTTCTACGGTCTCGCGTTCGCCATGACGCTGTTCGCCGCGGTCGCGGTGCAGAAGAACGTGCGGGACGCCATGCAGGACCGGATGCCCGTGCACCCCGCGCCGACGCCCCTGCCGTACCCGATGGGTGGGTGACCTGGTCGGTCACTCGTCGAAGGCAACGAGGTGGCGCTCTCCGGGCCCGGGGAGAGCGGGGTGCTCGAGGACCGCGGCGCGCAGCGTCCCGGAGACGTACACGTCCAGGGGAGTTCCGATAGGATCTACGAAGGTGAGAGGAGCTCCGGTGGCGGCGACACACAGCCGATGATCATCGACGCCCACCAGCATCTGTGGACGGCCGGCTACGCGTGGTTGCAGGACCCCGCCCTGGCCCGGATCCGGCGCGACTACACCGTCGCCGACCTGCGCGCGGCGATCCGCGGCGCCGGCGTCGACCGCACGATCCTCGTCGAGGCGGGCCGCGGCGATGACGGTGAGACCACCGAGTTCCTGCGGATCGCCCGGGACACCCCGGAGATCGCCGGCGTGGTCGGCTGGGCCGCGCTGACCGACCCCGCGCTGGCCGACACGATCGCCGCGCACCGGGCCGGCCCCGGCGGCGACCTGCTGGTCGGCATCCGCGACCAGGTCCAGGCCTACGACGACGGGCACCTGGACCGTGCCGACGTGCGGGCCGGGCTGGCGGCGGTCGCGGCGGCCGGGCTGGTCAACGAGGTCGTGATCCGTGCCGCCCAGTTGCCGTCGCTGGCCCGCGCCGCCGCCGCGCTCCCGGGGTCCACGTTCGTCCTCGACCATCTGGGCAAGCCGGCGATCGCGGCCGGCGCGCTGGACCGGTGGCGTGAGCTGATCACGCCGGTCGCCGCGCTGCCGAACGTCGTGGCCAAGCTCTCCGGGCTGGTCGCCGAGGCGGACTGGGCGGCGTGGACGCCCGCCGACCTCGCGCCGTACGTCGCCACCGCGGTCGACCTGTTCGGCACCGGCCGGCTCATGTTCGGCTCGGACTGGCCGGTCCTGGAGGTGGCCGGCAGCTACACCCAGATCAAGGACGTCCTGGCCGACCTGCTCGGCGGCGTCCGGCCCGACGTGTTCGGCACCAACGCCGTCCGCACCTACCACCTGGAGCTCAGGTGACGATCACCGCCGCGAGCTCGGTTGACGGCCGGGGGCGGGGACACCCGACCGCCGTTCCGGGTCAGTTCCGGAGCGCGAGGACCAAGAGCAGGGCGTTGAGGGTGCTTCCGGCACTGATGTGCCGCTTCCTGATCAGCGTCGGCACCTCGGCCAACGGGACCCAGTCCACTCTGTCACTCTCGAAGTCGTCCGCCGGCGGTCCGAGGTAGGTGGCCCCGGCCGCGCGGAACAAGTGGTCCTCGCAGGCCATCAGCCCGGGAAACGGCTGGGTGTACAGCAGCGGTTCGACCGGCCCGACAGCACGCCAGCCGGTCTCCTCCTCGGCCTCCCGCACCGCTGCCGCTGCCGGTTCCTCGCCGGGCTCGATCATGCCGGTGGGAATCTCCCACCCGTAGGTGTCGGTGATGAACCGGTGCCGCCAGATGAGCAGGGCCCTGCCGTCGTCGATCACAAGCAGGCCGGCGCCGGGCGCCGCGGTGTGGATCAGCCGGTGGTCCAGGCGATCGCCGTTCGGCAGCTCCACGTCGGCGCTGCGGAGATGCACCCACCGGTCCTGGTAGAGGCTTCGTTCGCTGTGCACGGTCCAACGCATCAGGCGCTCGCGGCGAGGCGGTCAAGAGCGGCCTTGCGGGTGTCCAGGAGGGCGAGCAACACCGGCGGGTCGGCCTTGGAGACCCGTTTGAGCGGTACGTTGCGCAGCACGTCGCCCTTGCCGTCGCTATGGATCGGGCCGACAGTGGCGCACATGATGTCATCCTGTTCGAGGGCGAGGGCGTCGCCGGCCATGGCATGGCAGAGCAGATACCAGGTGCCGTCGGGGACGTCGTCGAAGCGGAAGGTGCCCGGTTCGGGCAGCACCGCGCAGCGGATCGGAGCGCCTTCCGGGATGGGCTGGGGGAAGAGCCCGAGGAAGATGGTGTGGCGGTCGGATATCGCGGGTGCGGAGATCCCGCCCGCGATACGGGTCCGGCCGGGTGTGGGCGGAGCGCTGGTGGGAATCCGGGGCGCGTAGCCGCCGGTGCGGCGGAACTCGGTGGGGGAGAGGCCGACGCTCTTGGAGAAGCGGGTGCTGAACGTGCCGACGCTGTTGTAACCGACCTGCATGCTGATGTCGGTGACGTTCAGTGAGGTGGTGACGAGCAGACGCTTGGCGGCCTGGAGTCGCATCGCCGAGAGGAATCGGCCGGGGGAGACCCCGGTGACGCGCTGGAAGACCCTCGTGAAATGGAACTTGCTGAACATCGCGGCCCGGGCCATGTCGTCGACGGTCAGTTGCTGCGACATGTCGATACGCATGGTGTCGATCGCTCGTTCGACGGCCTTCTCGGTGCTGTTGTGCATCGTGTTCCCCTCTTTCCACGTGGGGTAGGAGCGGTTTCATCGACACGTACTGATTGCCGAGACTAGCCGGAGCGCCGAGCGGCGGAGATATCGAGAATTGCGGAGAAGTGGCAAGCACTGCTTTCCATTACGGTGGTGCCGGCATCTTCAGGCGGCTACCTCGATGGAGGTGTCGTCGCCGACCAGCAGCCGGTGCTGGGCGGCGCCGGCGACCTGGGCGCGCCGGCCGACCAGGGAGCCGTGCAAGCCGTGGACGCCGACGACGGTGACGTGGTCGAGCAGGATGGAGTCGGTGACCCGGCTGTCGCGGACGGTGCAGTCGCGTCCGATGGCCGTGTACGGCCCGATCCAGCTGTCCTCGACGACGCTGCCCGCCCCGATGATGGCGGGTCCTTCGACGGAGCAGCGCAGCACCCGGGCGCCGGGCTCCACCACGACCCGCGAGCCGAGCCGGCTGGCCGCGTCGACCGTACCGACGATCCGGGACGGCAGTTCGCCGAGCAACTGCCGGTTGCACTCGAGCACGTCCTCCGGTTTCCCGGCGTCCCGCCAGTAGCCGGTGTGCTCCCTGACCCGGACCGGGTCGCCGCGGTCGAGCATCCACTGCACCGCGTCGGTGATCTCCAGTTCGCCGCGGGCGCTGGGCCGGATCGCGTCGACCGCCCGGTGGACGGCGGCGGTGAAGAAGTAGACCCCGATGAGGGCCAGGTCGCTGCGCGGTTCGGCGGGCTTCTCGCAGAGTCGGACGACCCGATGGTCGGCGTCGAGTTCGACAACGCCGAAATTCCACGGGTCGGGGACCCGGTAGGCGGCGAGCTGGGCGGCGGGCCGCCAGCGGGCGAAGTCGCCGGCGATCTCGTCGAGGCCGCCGGCCAGCACGTTGTCGCCGAGGTACATGACGAAGTCGTCGTCGCCCAGGAACGGCCGGGCGACGCGGACGGCGTGGGCCAGGCCGGCGGGCTCGTCCTGGACGACGTACGTGATCCGCGCGCCGAACCGCGCGCCGGAGCCGATGGCGTCCTCGATCTCGGAGCCGGGCGTGCCGACGATGATGCCGATGTCGGTGATCCCAAGCCGCCGGATACCGTCCAGGGCGTGCTCCAGGATGGGCCTTCCGGCGATCGGCAGCAATTGTTTGGGAAGCGAATGGCTGAGGGGTCGTAGTCGTGTTCCCGAGCCCCCGGAAAGTACCAGTGCCTTCATCTTTCTCGCTCCGGTCGAGGCGGAATTGCCGGACGGAGTCCGACTCGGATGAAATGCGACGGAGATGAAATGCGACGGAATTGAATGGCAAATCCCATGGTACCGGCGTCCCGCGACGGTGTTTCTCTCAGAATGCGCGGCTCTCCAGCACCAGGTCGATGCAGTCGTCGGCGGTCATCGGCGCGCCGCGCTCGTGCTCGGCGGCGAACTCCGCTGCGCCGAGGGCGGCGGTGGCGGCCGCGGCCACGCGGTCGACATCGGCCTGCTCGGCGGCCGACAGCGGCGCCGGGGCCTGGGCGCGGCGGGCGGCGGCCGAGCCGAGCAGTCGGGCGGCGAGGCGGTGACGGCCGGCGAGGGCCTGTGCGGCGGCGAGGCCCTCCACGGCGAGCACCGCGCCGCGCGGATCGTCGCGCAGGTGGCGGGCCACGCTCAGGGCTTCCAGATGCAGGGCCTGCGCGGCCGCGGCGTCGCCGTCCTGTTCGGCGAGGAAACCCAACTCGGGCAGGACGAGGGCGAGCGGCAGGGTGTGGGCGCGGTCGTAGTCGCGGCGGGGCAGCCAGCCCAGCACGGCGTGCAGGTGCCGCCGCGCGTCGTCGCGGCGGCCGGCCCGGCGGGCGGTGATGCCCAGTCCCATCTCGGCGAAGACCTCGCCCGGTTTCCAGCCCTGTTCGACGGCGAGCAGGCGGGCGCGTTCGTGAAGGTCGCGAGCCTCGGAGTAGTCGCCGCGCAGCATCGCGATGCGGCCGAGCCAGGACAGCCGGCTGGAGGCCTCCGGCCACAGGCCGAGGCGTTCGGCGATGCGCAGGCCGTCGCGGTGCATCCGGGCGGCCCGCTCGTGGTCGCCGCGGATCTCGGCGAGGGTGGCCAGGGAATCGGTGGCCTGCAGCTCACCCCACCGGTCGCCGAGGTCGCGGAAGAGGGCGGCGCTGCGTTCGCCGTGCTCCCGCAGGGCGGTGAGGTCGCCGCGGACCATGCCATCCTTGGCGAGCGTGCTGAGGGCGGCGGCCTCGCCCCACCGGTCGTCGCAGCGGCGGAAGTCGTCGAGAGCGTGGCGCACCAGGTCGGCGCTGGTGGCGAGGTCGCCGAAGTCGGCCTGCACGAAGCCGAGGAACCACTGGGCCCGGGCGTAGCCGAGCGGGTCGCCGAGCCCTTCGTACAGTTCGAGGGCTTTGCCGCCGGCGTCGATGGCTTCGGCGTGCTCGCCGGCGACTATGGCGAAGCCGGCCCGCCACACCGCGGCGCGGGCGCGGGCCGCGGTCATCATCGGGCCGGGCATGGCCAGTGCGGCGTCGAGCCGGTCCAGTCCGTCCCGCAGCCGTCCGCGCAGGAACCAATACCAGGTGAGCGCGTTGGCCAGGCCCAGCGCGTCGTCGACGAGGCCGTCCCGCACCGCGTGCTCGTGGGCCGCGCGCAGGTTGGCGCTCTCGGCGTCGAGGAGGGCGAGCCAATGTTCCTGGTCGGCGCCGTGCAGGTGGCCGTCGGCGCGTTCGGCGAGGCCGCGGTAGTAGTCGAGGTAGCGGCGGCGGGCAGCGTCGAGGTCGTCCTCCTCGCGGATGCGGCCGAGGCAGTACTCGGCGACCGATTCCATCAGCCGGTAGCGCGGACCGGCGGGACTGTCGCTGGTGAACACCATGCACCGGTCGACCAGCCGGGTGAGCGGGTCGAGGACATCGCCCTCGCCGCCTGAGCAGGTGGCCTCGGCGGCCTCGAGGGTGCAACCGTCGGCGTGCAACGCGAGCCGGCGCAGCACAAGTCGGTCCGGCTCGCCGAGCAGGTCCCAGCTCCAGTCGATCATGCCGCGGAGGGTCTGCTGGCGCGGTGAGGTGCCCCGGTGGCCGGCGGCGAGCAGGCGGAACCGGTCGTCGAGTCGTTCCACCATGGCCTTGACGCCCAGCGCGCGCACCTTGGTGGCAGCAAGTTCCAGGGCGAGGGCGATGCCGTCGAGCCGGCGGCAGAGGACGGCGACGTCGGCGGCGTTGCCGGCGTCGAGGTGGAAGCCGGGGATGGTGGCGGCGACCCGGGCCACGAAGAGCTGGACGGCACCGTACCGCAGCAGCACGCCGGGGTCGGTCTCGCCGACCGGCGGCAGGCCCAGCGGCGGGACCGGCCACAGGGTCTCGCCGGCCACGCCGAGGGTTTCCCTGCTGGTGGCGAGGATCCACAGATGGGGACAGGCGGTGAGCAATGCCCGTGCCACGGTGGCCACGGCGTCGATGAGATGCTCGCAGTTGTCCAGCACGAGCAGCATGCGCTTGCCGTCGATGGCCTGGGCCAGGTGAGCGACGGGGTCCAGGGGGCGCCCGCCCGCGACGGTCTCGCGGAGGCCCAGGACGGTGCCGATCGCGGTGGTGACCGCGCCGATGCCGTCGGAGGCGCCGGCCCGACCCAGCGGGGCGAGCTCGACCATCCACACACCGTCGGGGTAGGACGCGAGCCGTTCCCGGGCGACGTGCACGGCCAGCCGGGTCTTGCCGACGCCACCCGGCCCGACCAGGGTGAGCAGGCGTTCGGTCGCCATCCGGGTGGTGACCTCGGCGGCGGCGTCACCGCGGCCGAGCAGGTCGGTGAGGGGGTTGGACAGGTTGCTGGCATGGCGTGCCGGCGCAGGAGCCAGGGCGGGGTCCTGCCGCAGCATCGACCGGTGCAGCTCGACGACGTCCGGGCCCGGCTCGACGCCGAGCTCGCCGGCGAGGCGGGCGTGCAACTCACGGTAGGCGGCGAGAGCCTCGCTCTGCCGTCCGGCGGCGTAGAGGGCGCGCATGTGCAGGGCCCGCAGGCCTTCCCGGTACGGGTGCTGCGCGACGAGGTCACCGAGCTCGGCGACGAGTGCCTCGCCCTCGCCCAGTCGCAGCCGTGCGTCGGCGTGCAGTTCGAGGGTGGTCAGTCGCTGCTCCTCCAGCCGGGCGGTGACCGGCCGGGCGAACTCCCAGGTGGCGAAGTCGGCGAGCGCCGGCCCGCGCCACAGGCTCAGGGCCTCGGCGAGCAGGCCGGCGCGGCTTCGGGGGTCGTCGGCAGCCCTCGCCCGCTCGGTCAGGTCGGCGAAGACCGCGGTGTCGGTCGTGCCGGGCTCGGCGCGGAGCAGGTAGCCGGGCGGCTGGGAGACCACGGTGGCCCGCGCGCCGGGTTCGGCGTCATCGAGGACGCGGCGTAGCCGGGACACCTTCAGCTGCAGGGCGCTGACCGGATTCCGCGGGGTCTCGTCACCCCACAGGTCGGCGACGAGCGTGTCGATCGGAACCGGCCGTCCCTGGTGGGCCAGCAGATCGGCCAGCAGCACCCGGACCTTCATCTCGGGTACGGGAACCGGTGTGCCCCGGCTGGTCCGTACCTCCAGCGGGCCGAGTATCCGGAAATACACCCGGTAACCGTAGCGCGACGGCGTGACCTGCGAAACCAGGACACCCCGGCGCACTGCCGACAGCGCACCGACAACGGTCCGACAGCGCCGGAGCCCAGGCTGGGGTGTGACGCGGGCGCGGCCGGGCACGGAAGGACACAGAGCGCGGGACACACCCGTACGAGTGCCGACGCGGGGGTACCAACCGGAGCAACGAAAGGACGACTATGAACGCGAACGTCACGGCCGGGGAGGCGCCGCCGCGCGCCGGCCGGCGGGAATGGATCGGCCTGGTCGTGCTGGCCCTGCCCACCCTCCTGCTCTCCCTCGACATCAGCGTGCTGAATCTGGCGCTACCCCATCTGAGCGCCGCGCTCGGTGCGACCAGCACCGAACAGTTGTGGATCGTGGACATCTACGGCTTCATGATCGCCGGGTTCCTTCTCACCTGGGGCACGCTCGGTGACCGGATCGGGCGGCGCAAGCTGCTGCTGATCGGCGCGGCCTGCTTCGGGGCGGCGTCGGTGGCGGCGGCCTACGCGTCCAGTCCCGAGATGCTCATCGCGGCGCGTGCGCTGCTGGGCGTCTCGGGTGCCACGCTGATGCCGTCGCTGCTGGCGCTGATCAGCAACATGTTCAAGGACCCGAAGCAGCAGGGTCTCGCGATCGGCGTCTGGATGAGCTGCTTCATGGGCGGCATGGCGATCGGCCCGGTGGTCGGCGGCGCGTTGCTCGGCTCGTTCTGGTGGGGCTCGGTGTTCCTCATCGGGCTGCCGGTCATGCTGCCGCTGTTGATCCTCGGCCCGGTCCTGCTGCCGGAGTACAAGGCGCCGGAGGCGGGCCGGCTGGACCTGCTCAGCGCGCTGCTGTCGCTGGCCACGCTGCTGCCGGTGGTTTACAGCGTGAAGACCATCGCCGCCGAGGGTGTCGGTGCGAAGGCCATCGTGGCGCTCCTGGCCGGTATCGCCTTCGGGGTGGCGTTCGTCGTTCGCCAGCGCCGGCTCGAGCACCCGCTGCTGGATCTCGGCCTGTTCCGCAACCGGGCGCTGCGGGCCGCGCTCGGCGTCGCGCTGCTGGCGTCGGCCACGATGGGCGGCATCACCCTGCTGGTGTCGATCTACCTGCAGCAGGTGGCGGGGCTGTCGCCGCTGGCCGCCGGGCTGTGGCTGGTGCCGTCCTTCGTGCTGGCGATCATCGGCAACATGGCCGCGCCGGGTCTGGCGGCCAGGATCAATCCGGCGTTCGTCATCGCGGGCGGTCTGCTCGTCACCACCGTGGGCCTGCTGCTGCTGACCCAGGCGAACAGCCCCGGCGGAATTCCGGTGCTCGTCGCCGGGTACGCGATCGCGTTCGCGGGCACCAGCCCGCTGGGGGTGCTCAGCACCCAGCTCGTCGTGGGGTCGGCACCGCCGGAGAAGGCCGGCGCCGCGTCCGCGTTGTCGGAGACCAACGGTGAGCTGGGCATCGCCTTCGGTGTCGCGGTCCTCGGCAGCCTCAGCACCGCCGTCTACCAGTCCCGGATGACCGACGCGGTCCCGTCCGGAGTCCCCGGCACCGCCGCGGAGGGCGCCCGCGACAGCCTGCCCGCGGCGGCCGACGCAGCCACCTCCGTTCCCGCCGACCTGGGCACCCAGCTGCTCGACGCCGCGCGCGACGCGTTCGCCGGCAGCCTGCACGTGGTCGCCGTGGTGGCCGCCGTGGCCATGGTCCTCTACGCGATCCTGGCCGTGGTGCTGCTGCGCGAGGTCGCCCCGGCGGGCGGTGCGGAGCCAGACGCCGAAGCCGGTCCGGATTCCCGGGCGGGCGTGCAGGAGGACGCCGCCGCGCGGAGGTGACTCCGGACGGCAGGAACCGGGGCGACCGATGGTCGCCCCGGTTCCTGCCGTCCGGAGTCAGGAGATGTGCACGGTGGGGACGTACTGGATCCACCGGCCACCCCGTTCGGCGAAGGTGTGCTCCTTGGTCATGATCTCGTCGGCGTGGTTCCACGCGAACAGCAGCGCGTATGCGGGGTACGGGTCGCTGAAGACCTCCTGCGGCCGGACCGGGATGCCGGAGCCGGGTGCCAGGCGGCCCTGCTTGGCCGCGGTGGAGTCGCAGACGAACGGCACGAGCTCGGGTCCGATCCCGCAGTAGTTCGTGACGGTGGCGCTCTTGGACGTGGCGCCGTAGCCGACCACGCGCTTGCCCTCGTCGTGCAGCCGGGTCAGCAGCGCGACGAGCTCGTCGCGGATGGTGTCGATCCGGGTGGCGAAAGCCTCGTAGGTGGCGAACTCGGCCAGTCCCTGGCGGCGTTCCCGCTCGAGCATGGTGGCCACCGCCGGGGTGGGGGTGCGTGCGCCGGCCAGCGCGACCGTGTAGCGGACCGTGCCACCGTGCACGTCCCGGTGCTCGACATCGACGAGTTCCAGGCCGAACCGCGCCAGCATCGCCTGCACGGACCGCGCGGCGAACAGGTAGAAGTGCTCGTCGTAGAGCTGGTCGAAACAGGAGCGCTCGACGATGTCGCCCAGGTAGCGGTCCTCGAAGACGAAGACGCCGCGCGGGGCGAGCAGAGTGGCCACCCCGCGCAGGATCGAGTCGATGTACGAGATGTGGCTGATCGTGTTCGCGGAGAAGATGACGTCCGCGGCGCCCTCGTCGGCGCGGATCGACGCGGCCGTGGACTCCTCGAAGAAATCCACCCGGACCCGTACCCCTTCGGCCGCGGCCACCTCGGCGGCGTCACGGGACGGGTCGACGCCGAGATGCCGGATCCCGGCCGAGCGGACGGTGCGCAGCATGACGCCGTCGTTGCTGCCGATCTCCACCAGGAACGGGTCGGGCCCGGTCAGCTCGGTGCTCACCAGGTGCTCGGCCACTTCCTCGAAGTACTTGCACATCAGCGCCGATCCGGATGCGCGGTAAGGGTAGTCGGGCCGGAACATCTCCTCCCGCGCGCATTCCTCGCGCTGCTGCACCATCGTGCAGCCGTCGCACAGGCCGACGACCAGGTCATAGCGGACCAGGGCCGCGGGGTCATCGGCGGACGTGAACGCGTTCGAAATCGGCTGCGGACCGAAGTCGAACCATTCCCTCACCGTTCCCCCGCAGATTCGGCAGGGGAACGTTCCGGCCTTGTTGTTGCCATCGGTCATGTCGATCACCATTCCGGAAAATCGGCAGCAGGTGGCTTCAGCGTTCCTCCGCGCCGCTCGGCGCCGCACCTTTCAAGATGCCGTTCCGGTATCCACCGTGGATCGCAATATGGAAGATGCGCCGCGGTCCGGGACGCGGCGACGATCGCATGGATTGTTGTTCCCGGTCAGCAGGAGGTCAGCACGATGCGTCGGGGTCGTTCCTCTGCCCTCTCCGTCATTTCGGTCGCCGGCCTGGTCGGCGCCTCGGGCTTCCTGGCGGCGCTGAACGGTCCACCGAGTGACACCCGGGACGCCCCGGCGGCCTCCGTCGGTGACCGGCACGTCACGCTGGTCACCGGTGACCGGGTGAGTGTGTCCACGGACACCGGGCGGGTGCGGATCAACCCGGCACCGGGCCGGGAGGGCGTGCGGTTCGCCGCCGACCGCGTCGACGGCCGGGTGAACGTGGTGCCCGAGGACGTCCGGGGGCTGGTCGCCGCCGGCCGCCTGGACCGGAGTCTGTTCGACGTCACCGCGATGACCGACGCCGGGTACGACGACGCCAGCCGAACGGACCTGCCGGTGCGCCTACCCGGAGGCGCCGCCGCGGCCGTGGCCAAGTCGACAGCCGCGGCGTCCTGGCCACGGCTGGCGTCCTCGCTGACCGGCGGGCCCGGCGCGGCCCTGCGACTGGACGTGCCGCAGCCGCCCGAAGCCGGTTCGCCGGCCCCGACCCACACGCTGACCGTGCGGCACATCGGACGCGACGGGCGGCCGGCCACCGACGCCGAGGCGCAGGTGCTGGGCCTGGACGCGGAGCTGCGCGAGTATCTGACCGTGCGCGACGGCGTCGCCACCGCCGAGCTGCCGGCCGGCCGGTACACGCTGGTCGGCGACGTCATCGACGCGCAGTCGAACTGGCACCGGCTGGTGCAGCCGACGCTGACCCTCCACAGTGACCTGACGGTCACCGTGGATGCGCGGAGAACCCGGCCGGTGACCACCACGGTGCAGCGCCGCGACGCCCGGCCGGCCCTCGTCGACCTCGGATTCGACCGGCACTACGGCGACGGAAAGGTGCACTCGTTGTCGCTCACCTCGTCGACGTTCGGCAAACTGTTCACCGCGCAGCTCGGACCGTCGGTGGGCGCCGACGAGATGACCTCCGGCATCTCGTCGACCTGGGGCCGCCCCGGGCCGCGCGGCGACTTCCGGAACACCCCGTACACCTACAACCTGCTGAACACCCGTGGCGGTGGGTTCTTCACCGGCTTCGACCGGGACGTCTCCGATCGCGACCTGGCCCAGCTGACGTCGCGCCATCTCACCCAGGGGCCCGGACGGCAGGGCACCAAGGGCTGGTACGGGCTGGCCACCGGCTACGCGGCGGTCTCCGGTGCGCTGCTGCCGTACGACCTCCCGGCGACCGTCACACACCTGCTGGACACCCGCGACACGCAGTGGTCCGGCTCGTTCGGCGAGCAGATCACCTTGAACGGCGAGCACGTGTACTCCACCGCGATGGGCTCCGACTACCGGGCGTTCGCGGCCGGCCGCCACTACACCGACCGCTGGAACGCCGGAGTGTTCGGGCCGTACCTGTTCCGCCCCGACCATGCCGCCGTGCACGGCGACCGATTGTGGTTCGGCGCGCCGCTCTTCACCGACCAGGAGAACCACCGGGCCGGCTCCCGTTCCGACCGGGCGTCGACCGAGGTGTTCCGCGACGGCAGGTCGCTCGGCGGCTCGGCCGGCGGTCAGCTCACCGTCACCGTGCCGCCGGGACGGGCGGCGTACCGGGTGCACAATGTCTCCGAACGCGCCTCGATGTTCCCGATGTCCAGCAAGGTCGACGTCACCTGGTCGTTCACTGCCGAAGCCGGGAGCGCCGCACCGGTGCCACTGCCGCTGTGGGTGGTGCGCTACTTCCCCGCCGTCGACGAGACGAACCGGTTGCCCGGCTCCGGTGTGCTGCGCGTCCCGGTGTCGGTGGAGTCGCAGCCGGAGGCCGAGGTCGGCGCCCCGGCCCGGCTGACCGTCGACGTCTCCGCCGACGGCGGCGCGACCTGGCAACCCGCCCGGGTCAGCAGCGGCGGGCCGCGCGGCTACGTCGCCGAGATCAGCCGGCCGGCCGGCGCTGACAGCCTGGCCCTGCGCGCCCGGTTCGCCGACGACCGCGGCAACGCCGTCGACCAGACCATCCACGACGCCCTGAGATTCCACGGCTGAGGAGGCCTGCCATGAAGATCGCCCTCGCGCTGGTCTCGATCGCGCTGCTCGTCGGCGGCATCACGGCGCCGGCGCCGAAGATCGCCGCAGGCGGGGCCGCCGCCTGCATCACCCTGCCCGCCACGCCGGCCCGCGACGGGTTCCGGGTCTGGACCGAGGCCCGCAACGACTGCGCCGCCCCGACGACGCTGTGGCTCGTCCGGCACGAGGCCGGCCGCGGCTCGGCGTGGCACTCCAGCACCGAGGTCGTGCTGATGCCCGGCACCTCCGGCCGCATCGACCGGCACTGCCGTGGCGGCGGCGAACAAATCTGGAGCGCCGTCCAGTTCGACCCGAACATGGCGTTCAACCTCAGCACCCCGCAGGTCGTCGTCCGCTGCTGACCGACGTGATCCGACGACCGAGCCCACCCGCGGCGGAAACCGTGCGAGTTTCGTCTCATCAGCGAAGGAGACCCGAGATGCGGATCATGTTCCCGATCTGGCCGAACCCGTCCCACCTCTACCCGATCGTGCCGCTGGCCTGGTCGTTGCAGAGCGCCGGGCACGAGGTGTGCGTACCGGCGCATCCTGACATCGCCGACGCCACCACGGCGGTGGGGTTGACCGCGGTGCCGCTGGGCGACGCGGCGCGGTTGCCGACGCCGATGGGCCCCGGGCGGCCGTACGTGACCGAGCGGGCCGCTGTCGCCAAGACCACCGAGGCTCTCGGCATCGCCGCCGACGAGCAGGAGGCCTGGGACTCGTTCAGTCAGTTCATGCTGCCGGCGATGTGGGACTTCCATCCGTACGGGGCGTCGCCGTCGCAGCCGCAGCCGGTCATGGACGAACTGGTCGAGTTCGCGCGGGCCTGGAAGCCCGACCTCGTGCTGTGGGATCCCTGTTTCCCGGGCGCGGCGGTCGCCGCCCGCGCCGCCGGTGCCATACAGGCCCGCTTCATCACCGCCCCCGACTACTGGGTGTACTCGATCGACCTGATGGCCGGCCGGGCCGGCGAACTGACCGCCGCCGACGCGCGTGACCCGATGCTGGAGACCATGGCCCCGGTGGCCGAGCGGCACGGCGTGGAGCTGGACGCGGAGCTGTTGCGCGGCCAGTTCACGATCACCCCGCTCCCCGAGGCGATGCGGCTCGCGGTGGACACCCCGACGGAGTCGGTGCGCTGGATCCCCTACTCGCAGCAGACCCCGTCGCCGGACTGGCTCTACCCGGTCCCCGAGCGCCCGCGGGTGGCCATCTCGCTGGGCCTGTCGTGGCGGCGCTACCTGGAGGGCGGCTGGAACCACATCCCGGCCCTGCTGAACGCGGTGTCGGAACTGGACGTCGAGGTGGTGGCGACGCTCAACGCCAAGCAACTCGCCCAGGTGGACTCGGTGCCGCCCAACGTGCGTGCGGTCGACTACCTGCCGCTCAACCAGCTCGTGCCGACCTGCCGGACGCTGATCCACCACGGCGGGTTCGCGAGCTTCGCGGCCGCGGCCGCGACCGGTGTGCCGCAACTCGTCACCGATTCGCCGGAGGCCGCCGTCAACGCGGTGGCCGAGGACGGCGAGGCCATGGGTGCCACCAAACACGCCGCGTCCCCGGTCACCGTCCGGCACGTGACCGCCCGGCATGCCGGTGAGGTGCTCGACATCGGCCGGCCGTCGGCCCAGGCGATCCAGGAGCAGGTGGCCCGGATGCTGACCGACCGGGCGTATGCCGCCGGTGCGGCCACTCTGCGCGCCGACTACCTGGCGGCACCCGATCCCCACGAGGTGGTCGCCGGGCTCGAGCGGAGGGTGGCCTGACGTGATCAACGTCTTCCAGCCCGACCTCGGGCAGGCCGAACTCGCGGCGATCGCGGAGACGTTCGCCTCGAACTGGGTCGGTTACGGCCCCCGGTCGGCCCGGTTCGAGGCGGAGTTCGCGGCGCACGTCGGCGTGCCCGCCGAGTCGATGATCTTCCTCAACTCGGCGACGTCCGGCCTGTTTCTCGCCGTCGACCTGCTCGGTCCGGGACCGGGCGACGAAGTCGTGGTGCCGTCGCAGGGCTTCGTGGCCAATGCCAACGCGGTGCTCGCCGGCGGGGCCCGCCCGGTGTTCTGCGACGTCGACCCGCGCACGCTCAACCCCACGGTGTCCGACGTGGAGCGGGTGCTCGGCCCTCGGACGAAGGCCGTCATGCTGCTGCACTACGGCGGCGCGCCCGGCGACGTCGTGGCGATCGCGGACCTGTGCCGCCGCCGCGGCATCCCGCTGATCGAGGACGCGGCCTGTGCGCCGGTCTCCACGGTCGACGGGCGCCGGGTGGGCTCGTTCGGCGACCTCGCCGTGTGGAGCTTCGACTCCCGCAAGATCATCACCACCGGTGACGGCGGGATGCTGTACGTCCGCGACCCGGACCTGGCCCGGCGCGCGAACCGGCTCGCCTACCACGGGCTCCAGGACCGCAGTTCCTTCACCACAGCGGCCAAGGGCGCCCGCCGGTGGTGGGATCTGCACCTCGACGAGCCCGGCCGGCGGCTGATCGGCAACGACATGACCGCCGCGATCGGCAGCGTCCAACTGGCCCGGCTGCCCGGCTTCGTGCGGCGCCGCCGGCAGATCGCGCAGGCCTACGACGACCTGCTGCACGACGTCGGCGGCCTGCGGTTGCCGGCGCCGCTGCCGGCCGGGCACACCACGTCTCACTACTTCTACGCGGTCCAGATGCCCGAGCCGGTCCGTGACGCGGTCGCCGAGGAACTGCTCGGCCAGCACATCTACACCACCTTCCGGTACGCCCCGCTGCACCGGGTGCCGATCTTCGGCGGCGCCGACCTGCCCGGCACGGACGAGGCGGCTCGCACCACCCTGCTGCTCCCGGCGCACCAGAGCCTGTCCGACGCCGAGGTCCGGCGGGTCGCCGAGGCGCTGCGGACGGCCGTCGAACGCCGGCTGGTTCCGGCGCGGGCCGGGTGAGCGAGGTGTTCGGCGCCGACCTCGCCGAGGTGTACGACCTGGTCTACGGCACCCGCGGCCAGGATTTCCCGGCCGAGGCAGCCGGCGTGGCGCAGCTGATCCGGGCCCGTCGTCCCGCCGCGTCGTCGCTGCTCGACGTCGGTTGCGGCACCGGCGAGCACCTGCGCGCTCTGCGCGGGCTGTTCGACCGGGTGGCAGGCGTCGACCTGTCGGAGGCCATGGTCGGTGTGGCCCGGGCGAAGCTGCCCGGCGTCGACGTGCACGTGGGCGACATGGCCGAGCTCGCCCTGGGGTGTCGCTTCGACGCGGTGATCTCGCTGTCCACCGCCGTGGCGTACCTGCCGTCGGTGGAGGCGATGTGCCGTGCGGTCGCCCGGATGACCGCGCACCTGAACCCGGCCGGTGTGCTCGTCGTGGAACCGTGGTATTTCCCCGAGCGGTTCCTCGACGGGCACGTCGCCGCGGACATCATCCGCGGCGCCGACCGGACGATCTCACGGGTGTCACGCACCGAGAGGCTGGACCGGGCCGCGTGCGTCGAGAGCCACTACGTGGTGGCCGGCGCCGCGGGAATCCGGCACTTCTCGGAGCGGCAGCTCTTCGGGCTGTGGGCACGCGGCGAGTACGAAGACGCCTTCGCCCGGGCCGGCTGCACCGTGGAGTACCTACCGGATGTGCAGTCCGGCCGGGGATTGTTCGTGGGCATCGCCGGCGACGGGGTGGCCCCGGCAGCATCCGCCTGACCGGGACCGCCCCGCCGGCTCAGGCCAGCGACCGCGCGAACGCCCGGATGTCGCCCACGATCGCGTCGGGCTGCTCCATCGTCGCGAAATGCCCGCCGTGCGGGAACTCGCTCCAGTGCGAGATCGTCGGATGATCCCGCACGGCCAGCGCCCGCACCGGCGCGAAATCGGGCTGGAACACCGCCACCCCGATCGGGACCGGCACCGCCGGTGGCGTGACGCCGGGCGTGAACACCGCCCGCATGTAGTCGCGCGCGTCGTAGAAGACGTGGGCGGACGAGGCAGCGGTTCCGGTGAGCCAGTAGATCATCACGTTGGTCAGCATGAGGTCGCGGTCGACGGCGTCCTCCGGCTGCCGCGCCGAGTCGGTCCACTCCCTGAACTTCTCCACGATCCAGGCGAGCTGGCCGACCGGCGAGTCGGTGAGCGCATAGCCGATCGTGCGGGGACGGGTGGCCTGCAGTTTCATGTAGCCGGACAGCTCGGCGTCGAAACTCGCCAGCTTGCCGAGCCGGGCGAGGTCCGCCTCGGTGAGCGCGGCCAGCTCCGCGGGGTCGCCGCTGGGCACGGTGAGCAGCATGTTGACATGCACGCCGCGCACCCGCTCCGGGAACTGGCGGCCCAGCTCCAGCGAGATGAACGCGCCGTGGTCGCCGCCCTGCGACAGGAACGCCGGGTAGCCGAGCCGGTCCATCAGTTCGGCGAACGCGCGCGCCATGCGGGTGTAGTCCCAGCCCGGCCCGGCCGGTCCGGAGAAGCCGTGCCCGGGCAGTGACGGGACGACCAGATGGAACGCGTCCTCGGCGGCGCCACCGTGTGCCACCGGGTCGGTGAGCGGGCCGATGACGTCGAGGAACTCGGCGACCGAGCCGGGCCAGCCGTGCAGCAGCAGCAGCGGCCGGGCAGCCGGCTCCGGGGAGCGGACGTGCAGGAAGTGCACCCGGGCGCCGTCGATCTCGGTGCTGAACTGCGGGTGCTGGTTGAGCCGGCGCTCGGCGGCACGCCAGTCGTACTTCGTTCGCCAGTACTCGACGAGGTCGCGCAGGTATTCCTGGGGCACGCCGCGTTCCCAGCCGGCGCCCTTCTCGTCCGGCGGCCATCGCGTGGCGGACAGCCGATTCCACAGGTCCTGCAGGTCACTTTCCGGTATGTCGACGCGGAACGGAATCACAATCGACCCTTCTGATGGTATGTCGTGGGCTGCGAAGCCGCCGCCGGGACATGTTCCGGCGGTGCGGCGGGCCGGCCGTCGAGCCAGGATGCCGGCGGCCGTGGCCGCAGCGGGGCGTGCCGGAGCACCCTGGCCATGATCGTCGGGCGCATCAGGGCGGACGGCGGGTCCATCAGTCCGGCGACCCGCATGTACTGGTCGGTGACCGCGGCGTCCTTCGTCGCGGCGTACTGAGTACGGGCGAGGTAGGCGTTGCCCATCCGGACCTTCAGGGTGCGTTCGCCCTCGACCGCGGGGAAGTCCAGGTCGCCGCCGGCCGAGATCTCCCAGGGCACGTCGATGACCCGGGCGATCTCGGTCAGGAACCGCTGCGGCCGCGCCGGGCCGGCTCGGAGGTGCTCGCGCAGGACCAGGGCTTCGATCGCGGCGACGCTCATCCCTTGGCCGTACACGGGGTTGAAGCTGCACACCGCGTCGCCGATGACCAGCAGACCGTCCGGGAACCGGCGCAGCCGCTCGTAGCGGCGGCGGGTGCTGGCCGGGAAGCCGAACGACACCGGTGCGTCGAGCGGTTCGGCGTCGCGGATCGCCCGGTAGACATCCGGCACCGGCAGGGTGCGGGCGAACTCCAGGAAGCCCCGCGGGTCGGTGGGCGGGTGGTCGCCGAGGATCCCGGTCAGCGACAGGATGCACAGATCCCGGCCGACCTGGCCGAAGAACGCCCCACGCGGGTGGGCCGGCGACGCCACCGGGTTGATCGACTGGACACCGTCGAACCACTCCGGGCGGGTGCGGTAGTGGCAGGTCGTGTAGGCGATGCCGACCTTCACCCGGTCGACGGCCGGCCGCTCGTAGCCCAGCTCGGCCAACCAGGCCGGGGTGCGTGAACCGCGGCCGGTGGCGTCCACGACCAGGTCGCAGTCGAGCGTCACCGGCGCCTCGGCGGGCGCCGGCGGGCGCACCCGCACCCCGGTCACCCGGCCGCGGTCCGGGGTGGTGGCCAGACTCAGCACGTCGTGGCGTTGCAGAAACCGTACGTTGGGCAGGTCGGCGACCCGGTTGCGGACGTGGTGCTCGAGCACCGGCCGGGGCGCGGTGACCGAGATCAAGCCGGTGTGTGCGGGCTTGAGCCGGCGGCCGTTGAAGTACCAGCGCATCTCGCCCAGGTCGCCGGTGGGCACGCCCGCTTCGGCGAGTTCGGTGGTGAGGCCCGGGAAGAGGTCCTCGATGACCAGGTGGCCGCGGGCGTGCAGGCCGTGCGCGTGCCGGGTGTGCGCGGCGCCGCGCCGGCTCTCGCGGACGCCCAGCACCTCGTCGCGATCGACGACCAGCACGGTGTCGAAGGTCTCGGCGAGGACCCGCGCGGCGAGCAGCCCGGCCATGCTGCCGCCCAGGACGACGGCGACACCGGAGGTCATGCTCACCCCTGCGGGCCGCGCGGGCCCGGGACTCGTGCCGGGCTGTTCTGGTACGCGGCGAGCCGCCACCGGCCGTCCTGCTTGACGACGACCCAGCAGGCCCGGATGGCGCCGGTGTCGGACACCTCGGACTCTCCGGGCCGCAGGACGCCGCCGAAGGTGGTGAGCACTCCGGAGCCGGGCCCGAAGAAGCGGATGTCGAGGGGCTTGCCGGTCACCTGGGTGCCCTTGTACGGCCCGGCGAACGCCTCCCTCATGTACTGCTCGATCTGGTCGCGTCCCTTGCGGTACACGCCGGGCAGGACCATGGTCGCGTCGTCGGTGAACACCTCGGCGAAAGCGGCAGCATCCTGGTAGGCCCAGGCGGCGACGACACGCTGGGTGAGGGCGGCCACCGCGGCCTGGTCGCCGGCGGTGGCCGTGGCGGTCGGCGTACTGGCGGTCGGGGTACTGGCGGTCATGTCCGTGTTCCTCTCCGGTCGGGTGGGGATCAGATGTAGAGGGTGTTGGGCTCGAGACCGCACAGCACGCGGCCGTACAGCTCGTCGTTGGTGTCGGGGTGCATCAGCGCGTGCAGGCTGACCGCCTGCAGGTCGCGGCGGAAGCGCTGGATCGGCACGTCGTCGTAGATCGAGGATCCGCCGCTGGCGTCGGCGAGGATGTCGGTGGCCTCGCGGGCGAGGCGGACGGTGGCACCCAGGTCGGCGCGGGCCCGCACCCGTTCCTCGAGCTTCCACCCCGAACCCTCGGTGCCCTTGGCGTCGACCAGGGCGGTGAGCCGGCGGGCATGGAACTCCGCTTCGTCGATCTTCAGCGTGGCCTCGGCGACCTGCAGGTGGGTGAGCGGCGCGGTGCGCTGACTGTCGTACGCGGTGTAGGTGATCTTGCGTTCCGGCAGGCGCTTGAGGAACGCGTCGCGGGCGCCCTTGGCCATGCCGAGGGCGGCGCCGGCCGAGGAGGCGGACGCGACCGGCAGCAACGGGACCCGGTAGATCGGCGAGTCGGCGTTGGCTGCCGAGGCGTACTGGCCCTGCAGCACCGCGGGCAGCGGCAGGATGCGCTGCTGCGGCACGAAGACGTTCTTGGCGACGGTGCTGACGCTGCCCGAGCCGCGGAGGCCCGAGGTGTGCCAGTCGTCGACGGTGAGCAGGTCGGACATCGGGACCAGGGCCATGATCGGGTACGGTTCGCCCGGCGGGGCGAGCACGGCGATGACCACCTGCCAGTGGCTGTGCGGGGCGCCGCTGATGAAGCCCCACTTGCCGTCGACGACGACGCCGCCCTCGGCCGGGGTGGCCATCGCGGTGGGGCTGAGCGTGCCGCAGACGCGTACGTCGGGGGTCGCGAACACCTCGTCCTGGACGGTGTCCGGGAACGTGCACGCCATCCAGGTGGGGATGGAGTAGACGGCGACGGTCCAGCCGGCCGCGCCGTCGGCGCGGCTCACCTCGGCCGCCACGTCGAGCAGGGTCCGGGTGTCCGATTCGTAGCCGCCGTAGCGTCGCGGCACCCGCATCCGGAACAGTCCTGCCTCGGCCAGGGCGGTGATCGTCCCGTCGGTCAGCCGTCTGTCGGTTTCGGCTTGGACGGCGTTACTGCGCAGCAGCGGTGCCAGTTCCGACGCGCGGCTGACGAGCTCGTCGCGGGTCGGGACAGCGGTGGTCGGCATATCGTCCTCCGGGGTGTCTGCCGGCAAGGGCACTGCCCTGAACGGTTCCACCGTCGGATCGGAGGTGCATCTTCCACGTTGCTCGGACCGAATGGTGATGCTGTGTGATGGTTTGGTAACAGTGAGTGTTGCATCGGAAGTTGTTCTCGACTACCGTCTTCCGAGGACATCCACAGTAGAGGCGTGTCCTGGATCCCCGGCGGCTCCGTACGGTCCTCTCCGCCAGGACGGGAGAATCAGGGCATGCGCATCTCCGACCTGAGCCGCCAGGCCGGTACTCCGGTGGGCACCGTCAAGTTCTACCTTCGGGAGGGGCTGCTGCCGCCGGGCCGCCCAACCGGGCGGAACCAGGCGGCGTACGACCGCCGCCACCTGAGCCGGCTGCGCCTGATCCGCGCGCTCACCGCGGTCGCCCGGCTCAGCCTCTCCTCGGTGCGGGCGCTGCTGACCGCGATCGACGATGAGCGGCTGCCGCTGCCCGAGCTGTTCCGGGCGGTCGAGCACGCGGTGACCACCTATGAGCCGCAGCCCGCCCTGGCCGCGCATCACGAGTCGGCGGGTGCGGACGCGGACGAACTGATCGACCGGATGGGCTGGACGGTCAGCCGCGACGCGCCGTCACGTCAGCAGCTCGTCGAGGTGCTGTCCACGCTCAGACACCTCGGGTCGACGTGCGAGGTGGACTTCTTCCTCGCGTACGCCCGGACGGCCGACCTGCACGTGCCGGCGGAGCTGGATCTGGTGGCGCCGGACGGCGCGTCCGCCGAACGCGCCGCGGCGTCGGTGCGCTCGATTCTGTTCGAGGTGATGATGACCGCGATGCGGCGGATGGCCTACGAGCACCACGCGCGCGACCGGTTCGGCGGCTGACTCACACCCGGGGCGGGTCGAGCAGCCGCGGCATTCTCGCGGCCAGCGCCAGGTCGCCGCTGCTGCGCAGGCGGCCCGTCATGGCGAGCACGACCGCCCGGGTGTTGCCGGTGGCCATCCGCAGGAAGTCCACGGCGCCGATCGACAGCGTCAGTTGCGGCGGTCGATCCGGCTGCCCGGACACCGAGCAGCCACCGTCGGCGATGGTCAGCTCGTACCGGTCGGCGCCGCCGTCCGGGCGGTCGCCGATGTGCCAGTGCACAACCGCCCGCAGCTCTCCGGCCCGGTCGGAGCGGAACACCTGGGGCATGCGCCGGAAGACCTCGTCGAGAATCACCCGGCGGCGGTCACCGCTCATCAGCTCGGCCAGCTCGCCGGCGGTGGACTGCTTGATGAGCCGGCTGAACTGTTCGGTGGCCAGTGTCGCCGGATATCCCTGTTCGAACGTCATCAGTGCTCCCTGGCGGGGAGAAGTGGAACCGCCGGCCGCCGGGCGGGCGGTCGGCGGCCGGAGGGCTATCGGGTGCCGGCGGCGGCGAACTGGCCGGGACGCCGGCCCGCACCAGCCGGCCCGCGATAGGCCTGCGCGATGTCCATCCAGCGACCGGCCTCCGTCCCGGTGGCCGTCAGCCGCAGGTCGTCGCGGTGCCGCCGGCGGGTCACCAGCAGGCAGAAGTCCTCGGCCGGGCCGGACACCCGCTCGGCCGACTCCGGCGGCCCGAAGTGCAGCGGGGCGCCGGAGGGCAGGGTGATGTCGAAGCGGATCCGCACGTCCGGCACCGGCAGGCCGCGGGCCAGGTAGCCGAAGTTCCAGGTGCGCACGGCGAACGCGACCAGGTGCCGGATCCGGTCGGTGCGCCGCAGGCGGGCTCCCGCCGCGTCGGCGATGTCCTGGCCGTGGGCGAACAGCTCCATGATGCCGGCGGCGGCGAGCACCGCGACGGGCAGCGGCTGCACCAGCCACGGCACGATCTCGGACGGCTCGTGCGCACGCAGCGCCCGGTCGGCGGCGGCGCGCTCCCGGTGCCAGCGTTCGAGCAACCCGGCCGGCTCCTCGGTCAGATATCCGGCGAGCGCCATCCGGACGTTGGCGTCGAAGTCGTCACTGAGCCGGCTGGTCATCGTCGTGAACGCAGCCGCGTCGCTCGCGGCGAGCGCGGCCATGCGGAACGTCGCGGCCAGGTGGGCGACCTGGTGGGCGACCGTCCAGCCGGGCGCCGGAGTGGGCCGCGCCCAGTCGTCGGCGTCGAGGTCGGCCAGCAGGTTGTCGAGGTTCTCGCCCTCGTGGGTGAGGTCGAGGTAGATGTCGGGCAGCTCGGTCATGGTGCGGCTTCCTTCCGGTGTCGGGGTCGGGTTCGCAGCAGCAGGACAGCGAAGATCAGTAACGCGATCGCGTCGACGACGAGGACGACGGCGCTGACCGGGTCGGGGGAGTGGCCTTGGTGCCCGCCGGCCGCCACCGGTGAGCCGGCCGGGGGAACCCCGGTGCCGACGCTGAACCGGCTGGTGCCGGAGCGTTGCCCGCCGTCGGTCAGCACGACGTGGTAGGCGATCGTGTAGTCGCCGGCGCGGTCGATCTCGACGTCGAGGGTCAGGGTGTCGCCGGAGCGACGCGGCGCGCCGGCCGGAACCGGCACGCCCGTCGCGTCGAGCACGTTCACGTGCGAGGCGGCCGGATCGGGTGCGGCGCCGAACGCCAGTTCGACGCGGCGTGGCGGATCGGACAGGGCCGCGGCGTCGGCGGGGTCGCTGGCCGCGGCGTCGGCGGACGCGGGGCCCTGGGCGGCGAGCAGGGTGAGGAGCAGGGTGGCGGCAGCGAGCAGCCAGCGCATGTCAGACCCTCGCGACCAGCGGCTCCGGCGCCGGCGTACGCCGGGCGCAGTGGCAGGTGACCGCGGCGTCTTCCGCGGCGTTCGGGCGCAGGTGGTAGTACATCGCGACGAGCATCGGCAGGAACACCACGGAGTTGTAG
Source organism: Actinoplanes sp. ATCC 53533 (assembly GCF_003947245.1). Taxonomy (NCBI): domain Bacteria; kingdom Bacillati; phylum Actinomycetota; class Actinomycetes; order Micromonosporales; family Micromonosporaceae; genus Actinoplanes; species Actinoplanes sp. ATCC 53533. The sequence continues at coordinate 59,085 of NZ_QHHV01000210.1, forward strand.
AACAGGTGCAGCTCGACGCGGGGCATCACCAACTGGGCGATGCTGACCGGGGTCGCGGCGCCGAAGAACGTGACGCCGGCCTGCGCCTGCACGAAGAGCAGCAGATGCTCGACGTGGTGCCAGAACTGCAGGATGAGCGAGACGGTCCACCAGGCCCGGGCCCGGCCGGCGAACCCGGGACGGAGCAGGACCAGGCCGGCCAGCATGAGCAGCGCGAACCCGTAGTGCAGCCACTCCGAAGTGATCAGCCAGGGGAAGTACTGCCCGAGCACACCGCGGGCGGCGGGCCGACTCATGCCCAGGCCCCAGATCTGGTACGCCTGGACCAGATGCTCGGCCCAGTGCGCGACCACGATCAGCAGATACGCCCGCAGTGCGGCGCGGTGGTGGCGGCCGTTGAGCGTCGCGAGCAGACCCGGTGACGAGCGGGTGGGCGTCTCGGCCATTGGTCGACCTCCAATTAGGGAGTGCGGGACGCGGACACCGCCACGTTATGCGTGCCGCCGTCGTGCGGGCATCTTCCACATTGCCGTGACCGGCACCGCTGCCGGTCGACAGCAAAGGAGAAGATGCAGGCCGTTCCGCGGCCGCCAGAAGATAGGACCGCGGGAACGGGCGGCTTTTTCCGCCGTGCCGTTCCGGCCGACGATGGGAGGCTTGATGCAACCGTTCTCCGCTGAATTGGGCACTGTTCAGGCGATGACACTGGAAGCATTCGCGGACACCATTCTGCCGGGCGAGAAGAGATTCCCCGACGACCACGCGGTCGCTGGGGTCTCGGCCGGCGGTGGTTCGGTAGCCTCCGGTGTCCTGGAGGTGCTAGCCGGCCCCGAGGGCGGGCTCGCGCCCACCCTCGACGATCTCGCCGAGATGCTCAACGAGCATGCCGAGGCGTACGCGCGGCGGCACGAGCTGACCTCGCGTGCCGATCTACCGGCCTTCGCCGCTCTCGGCTACGACCATCGGGTCGCGCTGGTGCGCGAGCTGATCGCGCCTGACCACGAGGAGCGGGAGGCGTGGATCGGCCTGGCCATGTTCAGCACCATCGCCTTCGACGCCGCGGCCCACCTGCACACCACGGACGCGATCAGGTCCGGCCATCCCGGCCTGGCCATCCTCGGCTACTCCGGTCCCGACGGCGACGGCCTGTGGCGTTTCCCGTCCTTCTCCTACGGCCGGGCGCTGGCTCGTCCACACCCCGACACCACCCCCTCCGGGAGCCCCGCATGACGAGCACGGAAGAGACCGACGTCCTGGTGATCGGCAGCGGCTTCGGCGGCGCGATCACCGCGTACCACCTGGCCGCCGGCGGCGCCCGGGTGACCGTGCTGGAGCGCGGTCCGTGGTTGCGAGGCCCGGACTTCGACCACGATCTCAAGTTCGGCTCGTCGTCGACGCGGGTCTTCGACTTCGTCATCGGCGACGGGATGAGCGTGCTGGGCGGCAACTGCGTCGGCGGCGGCAGCGTCGTCTACTTCGCCGCCATGCCCCGGGCGCCCCGGTTCGTGTTCGAGCGGCACGGCTCGATCGGCCGCCGGATGTGGCCCGCCGCCATCGACCGGGACGCCCTCGACCCGTGGTACGACCGGGTCGCCGAGGCCCTGCCGGTGGTGCGGCAGCGCTGGGACGAGGTGCCGTTCTCCGGCGGGCTGTTCGGCGCCGCCTGCGACCACGCCGGTCGCACCGCGAACCCGGTGCCGGTGGCGATCGACTCCAGCCGATGCACCAACTGCAACTGGATGATGTCCGGCTGCCGTTTCGACGCCAAGCGGTCGTTGCTGCTGAACTACCTGCCGGCGGCGCTGGCGCACGGCGCGCGGATCCGGCCGCTGCACGAGGTGCAGCACATCGAGAACACCGACGGCGGTTACCGCGTCCACTACCGAGTCGTCGACGAGGTCGACTACCGGATCGAGGTGGCCCGCGGCGCGATCGACGCGAAGGTCGTTGTGCTGGCGGCCGGCGCGGGTGCCACCCCGGTCATCCTGCAGCGTTCCGAGCCGTATCTGGGCGCCATGCCGCACGCGGTCGGCCGGTACTTCTCCGGCAACGGCGAGCGGCTCAACACCGCGATCATGAACGAGGACCGCGTCCGCGACGTGCTCGGCCTGACCCGGCCGGACGGGGTGCCCTACGAGGCCTACCAGATCGGCAAGGGCCCCTGCGTGGCCACCTGGGATCGGCTCGACGGCGCCCTGCCCGAATACACCCGGTTCTCGCTCGAGCAGCTGTACTTTCCGCCCGGCTTCGGCACGATCCTGGCCCAGGTGCCGGACGCGACCGGGCCCACCTGGTTCGGCGCGGAGAAGAAGGATCTGCTGCGGCGCTGGCAGTCGTGGCTGACTGTGTTCACCATGAGCGAGGACGACAACGAGGGCGAGTTCGGCGCGGTGCCGGAGACCGGCAACGCGATCCGCATGGCACAGCAGATGCTCGCCCGGGGCCCGCTGCGATACCGGCCGACCGCCAACACCCGCCGAGGCTGGGCCGAGTCCGACGCCGCGGTGCGCGACATCCTCGAACGCGACGGCCTGTCGCGGGTGATGCCGTGGACCAACGAGGTGGTGGGCGCCTACACCGTGCATCCGCTGGCCTCCTGCCGGATCGGCGACGACCCGCACACCTCGGCCCTCGACGATCGGCACGAGCTGCGCGGCCATCCCGGCATCTTCGTCACCGACGGGTCCGCGGTGCCGGGTGCGCTGACCGTCAACCCGGCGATGACCATCGCGGCGCTGGCCGAGCGGGCGGTGCCCGCCATCGTGCGGGCCGCACAGCGGCGCGGTGTCCGGGTGCGTTACGGCGCTCCGGCACCGGACGGGTCCGTCAGCGGACGCCGAGGTGTGCTGCCGCTCGCGTCCGCCGAGTTGTCCCGGTAGCACCGGCCGGCCCGAGGGAGACCGAGATGCGGGAATGGTTGTTGCGTGCCGCCGTGCGCCGGTCGCTGGCCGACATCCGGCACGTGGTGCCGGTGCGGCCGGGTGCGGCCCGGCCGCCGGTGTCGGTGATCTACCGGCAGGTGGAGCGGGAATTCGGGGTGCTCGCCCCGCCGGTCGTGCTGCACTCGCCGGCGCCGGATCTGCTGGTCGCCTGCTGGGCGATGCTGCGCGCCACGCTGGTCGACGAAGGGGTGACCGAACGTCGGGTACGAGAGGCGGTGGCCTCGGCGGTGTCGCTGTCGAACCGGTGCCCGTACTGCGTGGACGTGCACGGTGAGACTCTGCGCGCCCTCGACGGCGGCCCGGACGCGGCGGCGGTGCTGGCCGGCCGTCCCGACCGGTCGGCCGACCCGCTGGTCCGCACGGCGGCGGCCTGGGCCGCGGGTTCCGGCCCGCGGCCGTCCGGGCTGGACCCGCGGGCCGTGGCCGAGCTGGTCGGGGTCGCCGTGACGTTCCAGTACGTCAACCGCATGGTCAACGTGTTCCTGGACGAGTCGCCGTTGCCGGCGTTCGCGCCGCGGCGGGTGCGTGATCTGCTGCGCTGGATGCTGCGCGCCACGATGCGGCAGACGGTGGCCCGCGGCCGCGCCGGCGCGCATGCCGGTCCGCCGGCCGGGGACCTGCCCGCGGCCCCGCTCCCGGCCGACCTCGGCTGGGCCGGCGGCCACACCGCGATACAGCACGCGTTCGCCGGGTCCGCTGTGCTCGTGCGGGCGCGTGCCGCCGCCGTGCTGGGGGCCGACGCGCGCGCCACCGTACGGTCGATAGTGGACGGTTGGGACGGTGCACCGCCCGGACCGAGCCGTGCCTGGGCGACGGATGCGGTCGCCGGGCTGCCGCGGGCCGACCGGCCCGCGGCGCGGCTGGCGCTGCTCACCGCGCTGGCCTCGTATCAGGTGGACGACGCCGTCGTCGCTGAGGCCGGGCTCCGCGACGCGGACCTGCTCGGGCTCACCTCATGGGCCTCGTTCACCGCGGCCCGGCACCTCGGCACCAGGATGACGGTCAGCGCGCTGCCCGGCCCGCGAGCCGGCGACTGATCCGGCCCGTCGCGTGCGGCAGCGGGGCCGTGCCGCTGCCATCGCCATGGGCCGGCACGGGCGGGTCCTTCTTCCGGATTGCCGTGTCCGGTGGCGATCGGGGCGCTGCGCAATCTCGAAGTTCCGGCGCCGATCGCCGCCGGGCGAAGCTGACAAGGTCAGCACCACCGGAGCGAGGGAGGCGGCGTGATAGCCAGGCGAGTGGTGTCGTCCGTCGTGCAGCGTCAGGTCAAGTACGTGGAGCCGGTCGATCCCGGAAACGCCCGGGACACCGTCGCCGCGGTGTACGAGCAGGCAGCCGACGAGTTCCGGTTGGTGGTGCCGCCGGTGCTGTTGCACTCGCCGTCCCCGCCGGCACTGGCCGCCTACTGGACGCTGATGCGCGAACCGCTGATCGCCGCCGGGCGGAGCAGCCGGCTGGCGAAGGAGGCGGTCGCCACCGCGGTGTCGGTGGTGACCATCTGCCCGTACTGCGCCGACATGCACAGCATCGGGCTGGGCGAGCTCGCGGATGCCGGCGACGCCGACGCGATCCTCGCCGACCGGCTCGCCGACGTCACCGACCCGGACATCCGGGAGCTGGCCGGCTGGGCGCGCGGCGCGCACCTGGTCGGCACGGCGGAGCTACCGGCGGGGTACGCGGCCGCGCGCCCCGAGCTGGTCGGCGTGCTGGTCGCCATGCACTACCTGACCCGGATGGTGAACGTCTTCCTGTCCAACTTCCTGCTGCCGCCGGGCCTGTCCCCGACCGGTCGGCGGCGTCTCAAACAGGGTGTCGGCGCGTTGCTCGGTCCGTTGCTGCGGCGCAGTTCCCCGCCGGGCCGCGCGGTGCCGTTGCTGCCGGAGGCGGCCCTGCGCGCCGACGCGGCGTGGGCCCTGGGCAACGACACCGTGGCCGCCGGGGTCGCCCGCGCGTACGCGGCCCTGGACGCCGGCGGCGAGCGGTCGCTGCCGCCAGGGGTGCGTGCGCTGGTGACCGAGCGGCTGGCCGGCTGGACGGGCGAGGACACCGGGTTGAGCCGGCAGTGGTGCGAGGACCTGGTGGCCGCCCTGCCGCTCGCCGAGCGGGCGGCAGGGCGGCTGGCGCTGCTCACCGCGCTCGCCTCGTACCAGGTGGACGGCGAGGTGGTCGACGAGTTCCGCCGGCCGGACCCCGACGACCGGCGGCTGGTGGAGGCGACGGCGTGGGCATCGTTCGCGGCGGCCCGGCGGATCGGGGCCCGGCACGTGTCGCACTGACAATCTTCGACAACTCAGGAGGAACCCGTGTCCACCATCACCGGAACGCTGCGCCGTCTGGTCCTGGCGCCCTCGCTGGCCGAGGTGGGGTTCGCCCGCCGGGGTTTCCCGCAGCCCGACGCGGCGGCGGCGCGATGGCTGGAAGCCATCCCGCAGTCCGTGGTGTGCGGGTTCGAGTGGGGCATCGACGGGGCCCAGCCGTGGGAGCTGGAACGGCGGCTCGCGCTGATCGAGCCGACGATGCGCGGCTTCGCGTACGAGGGCGCGACGATGGCCTGCACGGTGCTGGACGCGATCGCCGGCGGGCGCGGCACCCGCACCCGTGATCTGCTGCTCGGCCCCGGCCGTCCGCACCTGTTCCTGGCGTACATCGGGATCGGCTTCGCGATGGCCCGGTTGCCGCGCGCGGCCTGGCGGTCGGTGCTGCCGGACCTGCCGGGGATGCCCTATCACCCCACGATGGGGTGGCTGGCCGTGGACGGCTACGGCTTCGACAAGGCGTACTTCCACACTCGCCGCTGGGTGGATGAGCAACGTCGCCCGGCGGTGTATCCGTGGCAGGGGCATGCCGGCTATTTCCCGCGTGCGGTGGACCAGGGCATCGGCCGGGCGTTGTGGTTCATTCACGGCGCCCGGGTGACCGATGTGGACGCCGCGGTGCGCAGCTTCGCCGCCGCCCGGCAACCGGACCTGTGGAGCGGTGTCGGCCTGGCCGCCACCTTCGCCGGCGGTTGCGGGACCCAGGACCTGGCCGCGCTGCGCCACGCGGCCGGCGACTGCCGCGACGACCTGGCCCAGGGTGCCGTGTTCGCGGCCAAGGCCCGGGAGTTCAGCGGCACGGTACCGGAGCATTCCGAGGGCGCGTGCGCGGCGCTGACCGGCATGCCGGTCAGCACGGCGTCCCGGCTGGCCGACGATGTGGCGGTCGAACCGCACGCCGCCGGCGACCTTCCGGCGTACGAGCTCTGGCGCGAGCGGGTGCGGGAGCACTGCCGAATCTCGCTCGCGCACTTCTGAAGAAGAAAGCGCCCCGCCGAAATGGCACCATGACAATCAGGCGCCATTGAACCGTCACAGTCCTATTCTGCCCGGGGAGATGCCTTGTCTAAATCCTTGCGTGCACTTCGCCGTCGTCTGTTGACCCCGAATGTGTCCGAAACCAGAGCTGACGTGCGCGGATTCCATGTCAAGAACGAGTCCGCGCGCGAGGTCCTGGAAACCGTTGGCCGATCATTTCTGGAGGGATTCGGGGTGGCCGCGGAAGCCCGTCGTCCGGAATCCGCCGGACCCGTTCTGGATCGGCTCCCGCAACGATATCGGGGCTTCGCCTTCGAAGGCGCCGCGATGGCCCTGGGCGTCCGGGACGGGTTGCCGTTCGGGCGTTCCGACCACGTACGGCGCTTCCTGGACGGGCCCGGTGACCCGCACGTCTACATGGCGTACGTGGGGATCGGCTGGGCGATGGCCCGGCTGCCGCGGTGGCGGTGGAACCGGCTGGCCATGCCGGACCCCCTGCTGCGCTGGCTGGTGCTGGACGGCTACGGCTTCCACCAGGCGTACTTCCGCACCGCCGAGTACGTGGGCGGACGGCGTGAGGACCGCGACCTGACCTGGCCCGGCGGCGGACCGCGGTGGTACATGCAGCGCGCCATCGACCAGGGCATCGGCCGGGCGCTGTGGTTCGTGTGCGGCACCGACGTCGAGCGGGTCGCGAACACCATCGCCGGCTTTCCGGAGGACCGGCGCGCCGACCTGTGGAGCGGCGCGGGCCTCGCCGCCACCTACGCCGGAGGCGCGGACGACGACGAGTTGCGCCTGCTGCAGCGACGGTCCGGCGGTTACCGCGACCGGCTGGCCCAGGGCAGTGCCTTCGGCGCGACCGCGCGGGTGCGTGCCGATCTGGTCGTGCCGCACTGCGAGGCGGCTGTCCGGGTGCTGTGCGCGATGACAGCCGCTGAGGCGGCCGAGATGACAGGGCAGTGGCGTCCGGCCAGGCCGGACTCCGGGCAGCTACCGGCGTACGAGGTGTGGCGGCAGCGGATCGCCGACCAGTTCGCCGCGATCGAGAGGAAATAGGCATGCGCAGAACAGTGGGACTGCTGCGATACCACCTGGCCGGCGTGGTGGCCCTCGTGCTGGTGACCACCTTGTTCCTGGGAGCCCGGCTGCCCACTTCCTCGGCGGCGGAGAGCCGGGACCTGGCCGACGGCTACCGGTTCCGGGCGATGAGCATCGCCCTTCCGGGCGGCCATCCACAGCAGACCATCCGCAAGGTCAACCAGCGGTACACCGACATCGACGCCTGGATCTCGTCGGTCGGCTCGGGTATCGCCATGAACGACATCGACGGCGACGGCCTGGCCAACGACCTGTGTGTCACCGATCCGCGTACCGACCAGGTGACGGTCACGCCCACCCCGGACTCCACCGACCGGTACGCGCCGTTCGTGCTGCGCCCGGACCCGCTGCCGATGCGGGTGGCGATGGCGCCGATGGGCTGTGTCCCCGGCGACTTCAACGAGGACGGCCGGATGGACCTGCTGGTCTACCTGTGGGGCCGGACCCCGATCGTCTACCTGGCCAAGGCGGGCGGCACCGCCCTGTCGCAGGCCTCCTACCAGCCGACCGAGCTGGTTCCCGGCCCGCGCGGCGAGTACGCCGGCCCTCAGTGGAACACCAACGCCGCGGCGGTCGACGACTTCGACGGCGACGGCCACCTGGACATCTTCATCGGCAACTACTTCCCGCACGGTCCGGTCCTGGACGATCAGGTCGACGGCGGCGTCGAGATGAACCACTCGATGTCCAACGGCCTCAACGGCGGCGAGGACTACTTCTTCCGCTGGACCTCCGCGACCGCCGGCGCCGACCCGGCCGTCACCTTCGAGCGGGTCGACGACGTGCTGCCCAGGAAGGCCTCCAAGGGCTGGGCGCTGGCCGCCGGCGCCAACGACCTCGACGGCGACCTGCGCCCGGAGCTGTACCTGGCGCACGACTTCGGCCCGGACCGGATGCTGCACAACCGTTCCGTCCCGGGACGGATCGAGTTCGAGCTGGTGGAGAGCGCCCGCAGCGCCGCGCTGGTGCCCAAGTCGAAGCGGGTCGGCCGGGACTCGTTCAAGGGCATGGGCGTCGACTTCGGCGACCTCGACCGCGACGGCCTCTACGACATGTACGTCAGCAACATCACCACCTCGTTCGGCATCGAGGAGAGCCACTTCGCGTTCATCAACGCGGCCCGCGACCAGCAGGACCTCCGCCGGCACTTCACGGCCGGGCGGGCACCGTTCGACGAGCGCAGCGCGCCGCTGGGCCTGGCCTGGTCCGGCTGGGGCTGGGACGTGAAGATGGCGGACTTCAACAACAGCGGCGAACTGGCCGTCGCCCAGGCCACCGGTTTCGTCAAGGGCGAGGTCAACCGCTGGCCGCAGCTGCAGGAACTGGCCACCGCCAACGACGAGCTGCTGGACAACCCGCTGTGGTGGCCGAATGTGCGGGCAGGCGACGACATCGGCGGTAGCCAGCGCATGCATTTCTTCGTCAAGGACGACGACGGCCGCTATGTGGACCTCGGCGAGGAACTCGGCCTGGCCGTGCCGGTGCCGACGCGGGGCATCGCCACCGGCGACTCCGACGGCGACGGCCGGCTCGACATGGCGGTCGCCCGGCAGTGGGACGCGCCGGTGTTCTACCGCAACGAGAGCCCCGAGCCGGGCACCTTCCTCGGGCTGCGGCTGACGCACGCGCCCGCTGAGGCCGGCGACGCCGGATCACCCGCGGTGGGCGCGCAGGCCGTGGCGACCACCGCGGACGGACGCAAGTTCGTCACCCGCGTCGACGGCGGCAGCGGCCACTCCGGCAAGCGCAGCCACGAAGCCCACGTGGGGCTGGGCCCGGACGTGACCGGCCCGGTCTCCGTCGACCTGTGCTGGCGCGACCGCACCGGGGAGATGCGTAAACAGACGCTGCGGCTCGAACCCGGCTGGCACCGCATCCAGCTCACCGACCAGGCGCAGAAAGGGTGAACCCCATCGTGGCGACCAACACCAGTACTCCGCGGACGAGCCCTCCACGGCATGACCCCAAGGTCATCATGGCCTTGCGGAACTTCGCGATCTCCATCTCGGTCTTCAACATCGTCGGGTACTTCTTCCTCGGCTTCGAGCAGGCCTGGCTGTGGCCGTTCATCGCGCTGGCGACCGGCTACACGACCGAGATCGTCCTTGAGATGATCGGCGCGCGCGCCCAGGGGCGGACACCCCGGTTCCGCGGCGGCGGCGTCCGCGGTCTCGCCGAGTTCCTCTACCCGGCACACATCACCAGCCTGGCGCTGAACATGCTCACCTACGTCAACGACCGCGTCGTCGTGATGATCTTCGGGGTGGTCGTGGCGATCGGCGCCAAATGGGTGCTGCAGGCGCCCGTCCGGGGCCGTATGCGGCACTTCATGAACCCGTCGAACCTCGGCATCGCCGTCATCCTGCTGCTGTTCCCGTGGGGGAGTATCGCTCCGCCGTACCACTTCACCGAGCACATCTCCGGTCCGCTGGACTGGCTGCTGCCCCTGCTGATCATCCTCGGCGGCACGATGATCAACGGCAAGCTGACCGGCCGCATGTGGCTCATCGCCGGCTGGGTCGGCACCTTCGCGCTGCAGGCGGTCGTCCGCGGCGTCGTGCTCGACACGTCGATCCCGGCCGCGCTGGCGATGATGACCGGCGTCGCGTTCGTCCTGTTCACCAACTACATGATCACCGACCCGGGCACCACGCCGTCGCACCCGGGCGCCCAGTTCGCTTTCGGCGCCGGCGTCGCGATCGTCTACGCGCTGCTGACCGGCGCGGGGATCGCGTACGGGATCTTCTTCGCGACCGCGATCGTCTGCCTGATCCGGGGTGGCTACCTGTGGTCGCTGCACCTGGCAGACAAGGCCCGGGCGGCCCGCGAGGCCGACGCCGCCCGCCCGGCGGCCCCGGCCGTCCCGGCGGCGCCCGCGCCGTCCGTCAACGGCAGTTCCGCGCATCCGGAGAAGGAGGTCGTGCCGGCATGACCGACATCGCTGTGGTGGGAATGGCGTGCCGCTACCCGGACGCCCTGTCCCCCCGAGAGCTCTGGGACAACGCCGTAGCCGGCCGGCGGGCATTCCGGCGGCTGCCGAACGTGCGCATGCGGCTCGACGACTACTGGGACGCCGACCCCACGACGCCCGACCGCTTCTATTCCCGCACCGCCGCGGTGATCGAGGGATACGAGTTCGACCGCATCGCCTACAAGATCGCCGGGAGCACGTTCCGGTCCACCGACCTGACCCACTGGCTGGCCCTGGACGTGGCGGCCAGCGCGCTGGCCGACGCCGGATTCCCGATGGCCGAGGGCCTGCCCCGCGAGCGTACGTCGGTGGTGGTCGGCAACAGCCTCACCGGGGAGTTCTCCCGTGCCGGCCAGTTGCGGCTGCGCTGGCCGTACGTGCGGCGGGTGGTCGCCGCCGCGCTCAAGGAGCAGAACTGGGACGATGACCAGCTCTCCGCGTTCCTCACCGACTTCGAGGCGCGCTACAAGTCGCCGTTCCCGGTGCCCGACGAGGACACGCTGGCCGGCGGGCTGTCCAACACGATCGCCGGGCGCATCTGCAACCACTTCGACCTCAAGGGCGGCGGTTACACCGTTGACGGCGCGTGCTCGTCATCGCTGCTGTCGGTCGCCACCGCCTGCAAGACCCTGATCGACGGCGAGATCGACGTCGCGATCGCCGGCGGGGTGGACCTGTCCATCGACCCGTTCGAGATCGTCGGGTTCGCCAAGACCGGCGCTCTCGCCCGCTCCGAGATGCGGGTGTACGACCAGCGGTCCAACGGGTTCTGGCCGGGCGAGGGCTGCGGGATGATCGTGCTGATGCGCGAGGCCGACGCGATCGCCGCCGGGCACCGCGTCTACGCCACGGTGGCCGGCTGGGGCATCTCCTCCGACGGCAAGGGCGGCATCACCCGGCCCGAGGTCGGCGGCTATCAGCTGGCGTTGCGGCGCGCGTACGAGCGGGCCGGGTTCGGCATCGATACGGTCGGCCTGTTCGAGGGCCATGGCACCGGCACCCCCGTCGGTGACGCCACGGAGCTCGAAGCGCTGGGCTGCACCCGCCGTGCCGCCGGCGCCACCGAGCCGGCGGCGATCAGCTCGATCAAGGGGATGATCGGTCACACCAAGGCCGCCGCCGGTGTCGCCGGCCTGATCAAGGCGGCCATGGCCGTACACCACGAGGTGCTGCCGCCGGCGATCGGCTGCGTGGAGCCGCACGATCTGCTCACCTCCGACGACGCGGCGCTGCGGGTCCTCGCCCGCGCCGAGCAGTGGCCGTCCGGCACACCGGTCCGCGCGGGCATCACCGCGATGGGATTCGGCGGCATCAACACGCACGTCGTGCTGGAGAAGCGTGCACCGCGGCGGCCGAGCGTGCTGGACGGGCGCACCCGGACCCTGGCGTCCGCCCGGCAGGACCGCGAGCTGCTGCTGCTCGACGCGGCGTCGGCCGCCGATCTGCGCGCCCGGGTGCAACAACTGCTCGACTTCGTGCTCACCGTGTCGTACGCCCAGCTCACCGACCTGGCCGCGACACTCTACGGCGAACTGCGCGGGCTGCCGTACCGGGCCGCCGTTGTGGTGTCGTCGCCGGAGGATGCCGAGGCCCGCCTGCGGCAGCTCGCCGAGCTGCTCGACGCCGGCGAGACCCACCTCATCGACGGCGACGGCCGCGCTTTCCTGCACCACAGCGAGACGCCCGGCCGGATCGGCTACCTGTTCCCCGGGCAGGGCTCCGGCCGCGGCACCAGCGGGGGCGCGCTGCGCCGCCGGTTCTCCACCGCCGACCGGGTGTACCGGAAGGCGGCGCTGCCCACCGGTGGCGACACCGTGGCCACCGCCGTCGCACAGCCGCGCATCGTCACCGGCTCGATGGCCGGCCTGGCCGTGCTGACCCAGCTCGGACTGGAGGCCACCGTCGCGGTCGGGCACAGCCTGGGCGAGCTGTCCGCCCTGCACTGGGCGGGCGCGATGGACGCGGGCACCCTGCTGCACGTGGCCGCCGAACGGGGCGCCACCATGGCCGAGCACAGCGCCTCCGGCACGATGGCCGGCGTCGCCGCGGCCCCGGAGACGGTGGCCGGCCTGATCGCCGGAACGCCCCTGGTCATCGCCGGCTACAACGGGCCGCAGCAGACCGTCGTGTCCGGACCGGTCGACGACGTCGAGCGGCTGTGCGAAGTCGCTCGCGCGGCCGGTCTGTCCGCGACCCCGCTGCCGGTGTCGCACGCGTTCCACTCACCGCTGGTGGCCCCGGCGGCCGGCGCGTTCGCCGGACGGCTGGCGGAGCAACGGTTCCGGCCGCTCGACCGCCAGGTGGTGTCCACCGTGACCGGTGAGACCATGGCCGCGGATATCGACGTGCCGCTCCTGCTGCACCGGCAGATCACCGATCCGGTGCTGTTCGCCCAGGCGGTCGAGCTGGCCGCCAAGGACATCGACCTGTTCGTCGAGGTGGGGCCGGGCCGGGTGCTCAGCGGGCTGGCCCACGACACGACCGGTGTCCCGGCCGTCGCGCTGGACACCGACGACGAGTCGATCGGCGGGCTGCTGCGGGTGCTCGCCGCCGCGTACGTGACCGGCGCCGCCGAGATCGGCGCCGACTTCTTTCACGGCCGGCTGGTGCGGCCGCTGGAGATCGGCAAGACGTTCACCTTCTTCGCCAGTCCGTGCGAGCAGGCGCCCACGGTCGACGTGGCGCCCGGCACCCCATCGGGGCCGGCAGCGCCCGGCGACGTCCGGGCGCCCGCAGGCGACGAGTCGGTGCCCAGCCTGGAGTTGCTGTGCACCCTGGCGGCGGAACGCGCCGAGCTGCCGGCCGAGATGGTGGGCGGCGACAGCCGGCTGCTCGACGACCTGCACCTGAGCTCGATCACGGTCGGGCAGATCGTCAACCAGGCCGCCCAGCGGCAGGGCCTGAACGCCGCCCAGGCCCCGACCAACTTCGCCACCGCCACCATCGGTGAGCTGGCCCAGGCCCTGGACGAGCTGCGGTCCACGACCCGGCCGGGTCAGCAGGGTCCCGCGCCGGTGGTGACCGGCGCGGCCGGTTGGGTCCGGGCGTTCGCCGTCGACGCGGACGAGGCGGCGCCGCCGGAGTCGCGGCCGCGCGCCGAGAGCGGGCCCTGGGAGCTCTTCGCCCGGCCGGCGGACACCTTCGCCGCCGCGGCGCGGACCGCGCTCACCCAGGCCGGTGTCGGCACCGGGGTGCTGGTCAGCATGCCGTCCGCCGCGACGGTCGAGGACCTGGCGCTCGCGCTGGACGGCGCCCGCACCGCGATCGCGGGCCAGGCCACCCGGTTCGTGCTGCTGCAACGCGGTCGCGGCGCCGCCGGGCTGGCCAAGACTCTGCGGCTGGAGGCGCCGGACCTGCGGGTCACCGTGATCACGGCGCCCGACGGGGCGATCACCGTGCCCTGCGTCGTGGACGAGGTGGCAGCCACCGACGGCTTCGCCGAGGTGCGCTACGACGACGGGGGCACCCGCCTGGTGCCCGTGTTGCGGCCGCTGCCGGTACGCGCTGCCCGGCACGAGGGTGTGCTGGGCCCCGACGACGTCCTACTGGTGACCGGCGGCGGCAAGGGCATCACCGCCGAGTGCGGCCTGACGCTGGCCGCCGACAGCGGCGCCCGGCTGGTCGTGCTGGGCCGTTCCGCGCCGGCGCCGGACACCGAGCTGGACGGCAACCTGCGCCGGGCCGCGGACCGCGGCGTGGACGTGCACTATGTGCGGGCCGACGTCACCGACCCCGAGCAGGTCCGCCTGGCCGTCGCCGAGGCGGTCGACCGATTCGGCCCGGTCACCGCGGTGCTGCACGGAGCCGGCCGCAACGAGCCGGCCGCGCTGGCCGGCCTGGACATGGCCGCGTTCCGCAGCACCCTGGCGCCGAAGGCCGACGGGCTGGCGGCGGTGCTGGCCGCGGTGGAACCGGACCGGCTGAAGCTGCTGGTCACCTTCGGCAGCATCATCGGCCGCGCCGGGCTGCGGGGCGAGGCTCACTACGCCACCGCGAACGACTGGCTGGCCGAGCTGACCGCCGAGTTCGGCCGCGAGCACCCCGGCTGTCGCAGCCTGTGCCTGGAATGGTCGGTGTGGTCCGGCGTCGGCATGGGCGAGCGGCTCTCGGTGGTCGAGAACCTCGCCCGGGAGGGAGTGACCCCGGTGTCGGTTGACGAGGGCCTCGCCACGCTGCGCCGGCTGGTCGCCGACCCGGACGCCCCGCCGGTCGTGGTGGTCAGCGGCCGCACGCAGAGCCTGGACACGGTCGGTTACGAGGAGCCGGAGCTTCCCCTGCTGCGGTTCGTCGATAAGCCGCTGGTCCGCTACCACGGGGTCGAGCTGGTCGTGGAGACCACGCTGAACTCCGGCGCGGACCTCTACCTGACCGACCACCTGCTCGACGGCAACATGTTGTTCCCGGCGGTGTTCGGCCTGGAGGCGATGGCACAGGTCGCGGTGGCGGTCACCGGCCGCGCCGGCGTGCCACGCATCGATCGGGCCGAGTTCGCCCGGCCGATCGTCGTGCCGCCGGACGGCAGCACGACCATCCGGGTGGCGGCGGTGGTCACCGGCGACGGCGAGGTCGACGTGGTGATCCGCAGCGCGGAGACCGGCTTCGCCGTCGATCACTTCCAGGCTCGGCTCGTCTTCGACGACGCGGTCCTTCCCGCCGGCCCGCCGGAGCAGACCGGACCGGGCCTGCCGGAGGTGCCGCTCGACCCGGCGCGTGACCTGTACGGGTCCGCTCTGTTCCAGGGCGCCCTGTTCCAGCGGCTGATCCGTTTCCACCGGGCCGCCGCCAAACACGTCGACGCCGACCTGGCGGTACGCGACGCCGGATGGTTCGCCGGCTACCTGCCACCGGACCTGCTGCTCGGCGACCCGGGCACCCGCGACGCGCTGATGCACGGCAACCAAGTGTGCGTGCCGGACGCCACCCTGCTGCCGGCGGGCATCGAGCGGGTGCGTCCGTCGGGCCCGCGCCCGGACGGCACGGTGCGCTACAGCGCCACCGAACGCAGCCGCGACGGGGACACCTACGTGTACGACATCGCCGTCCGCGACGCCGCGGGTGCGGTCATCGAGCGCTGGGACGGACTGCGCCTGCGGGCTGTGCGCAAGAAGAGCCCGGCCGGCCCGTGGGTGCCGCTGCTGCTGGGCTCCTATCTGGAGCGTGCCCTGGACGACCTGTGGGGCACCGGTGTCGCGGTCGCCGTCGAACCCGACGAGCGACGCGAGGCCACCGCGCTGGCCCTCGGCCGGGTGTCGGGGCAGCGCGTCGAGGTACGCCACCGCCCCGACGGTGCCGTGGAGACCGACCTGGGCCGCCCCGTCTCGATCTCGCACGGCGCCGGACTGACCCTGTGCGTGGCCGGCGACAGCCCGATCGGCTGCGACGTGGAACCGGTCACCGACCGCGACGCGACCGTCTGGCGGCAGCTGCTCGGCCAGCATGAGCGACTCGCGCAGCTCATCCGCCGCGAGACCGGCGACGACGCCGACACGGCGGCGACCCGGGTCTGGACCGCGATCGAGTGCCTGCAGAAGGCCGGACGACCGGGCGGCGGCCCGCTGACCCTGGTGGCCGGTGGCGCCGAGGGCTGGGTCCTGCTCGGGTCGGGCGAGTTGCGCATCGCCACGTTCGTCACCACGGTGCAGGACCGGCCGCAGGCCGTCGTGCTGGCCGTGCTGGCCGGAAAGGACGCCTGACATGCCGGGCTACTACGAGCTGGGACACACCGTCGGATTCGAGGAGACGAATCTGGTCGGCAACGTCTACTACGTCAACTATCTCCGCTGGCAGGGCCGCTGCCGGGAGATGTTCCTCAAGGAACTGGCGCCAGAGGTGCTGGCGGATCTGCGGGACGACCTGAAGCTGTTCACGCTCAAGGTCGACTGCGAGTTCTTCGCCGAGATCACCGCCTTCGACGACGTGTGCGTCCGGATGCGGCTGGTGGATCTGGCGCAGACTCAGATCGAGTTCGCCTTCGACTACGTCAAGGTGTCCGCGGACGGCGAGGAGACTCTCGTCGCCCGCGGGCGCCAGCGGGTCGCCTGCATGCGCGGGCCGAACACCCGGACCGTGCCCGCCCGGGTGCCGCCGGCGCTGATCCGGGCACTGGCACCGTTCCAGGCCCTTGCCGGGGCGGAGGCAGCGGCATGACGACCATCAACCAGCGGAAGCACGCCGCCGGATATGACATCCGCCAGCTGCGGTGGGCGTTCGGTGCCTTCGCGACCGGGGTCACCGTGGTGACCGTCGGCGGCCGGGAACCACACGGCATGACCGCCAACTCCTTCACCTCGGTCTCGCTCGACCCGCCGCTGGTGCTGGTCTGCGTGGACCGGCAGGCCGTCATGCACGAGCGGCTGGAGAACACCGGCACGTTCGCCGTGTCGATCCTGTCGTGCGCCCAGGAGACCGTCGCGCGGCACTTCGCCGACCGGCTGCGTCCCTCCGGGCTGGCTCAGTTCGACGACGTCGGCTGGCGGCCCGGGCCGGCCACCGGCGCACCGCTGATCGACGGCGCGCTCGCCCACCTCGAGTGTCGGCTGTGGCGTAGCTACGCCGGCGGCGACCACACCATCTTCACCGGCGAGCTCGTGGACCTGCACCGCTACGGCGACGACGATCCGGTGCTGTTCCTGCAGGGCAGGTTCCGTCAGATCGGCCCGGAACGGACGGAGGCCCACCGATGACCACGCGGCTGGCCCGCCCCGCGCACCCGCCCGGCCCCGCCGGCCCGGAACTGCTGCGCACGCTTTACCGGTTCGGGTTCGACCGGCTGAAACTCATGACGTCGGCCGCCGCCACCTACGGCGACGCGGTCCGGCTGGCACCGCCGCCCCGCCCCATCTACTTTTTCAACCATCCTGACCACGCGAAACACGTGCTGGCCGAGAACAGCGGCAACTACCACAAGGGCATCGGCCTGGTGCACGCGCGGCGGGCGCTCGGAGACGGGCTGCTCACCAGCGAAGGCGAGCTGTGGCGGGAACAGCGCCGGACGATTCAGCCGGTGTTCCAGCCCAGGCGCATCGCCGCGCAGGCCGGTATCGTCGCCGAGGAGGCAGCCCGGTTCGTCGAGCGGCTGCGCGGTGCGGCCGGCGGCCCACCGGTCGACGTGGTGCGGGAGCTGACCGCGCTCACCCTCGGTGTGCTGGGCCGGACCCTGCTGGACACCGACCTGGGCGCGTTCCACTCGGTGGGCCGGTCCTTCGAGGCGATGCAGGACCAGGCCATGTTCGAGCTGGCCACGATGAGCGCGGTGCCGTCCTGGGTGCCGCTGCCCAAGCAGGTGCGGTTCCGCCGCGCCCGGCGTGACCTGCAGCGCATCGTCGACCGGTTGGCCGCGGACCGGATCGCCAGGGACGGCACCGGGCCGGGTCGTGACGACGCGCTGTCGCGGATGATCGCCTCGACCCGCGCCGAGCCCGACGAGCGCCTCGGCCAGCAGCGGATGCGCGACGAACTGGTGACTCTGCTGCTGGCCGGGCACGAGACGACCGCCAGCACGCTCGGCTGGGCGTTCCACGCGCTCGACCGGCATCCGGAGGTGGCCGGGCGGGTGCACCGGGAGGCGGTGGATGTGCTCGGCGACCGGCTGCCCAGCTACGAGGACCTGCATGAACTGCGTTACACCGGAATGGTTCTGCAAGAGGTGATGCGGCTGTTCCCGCCGGTGTGGATGCTGTCCCGGGTGGCGCAGGGCCCGGATACGATCGCCGGCTACCCGGTGCCAGCGGGTGCGGATGTGCTCATCTGCCCGTACACGTTGCACCGCCATCCGGCCTTCTGGCCACACCCCGAGCTCTTCGACCCGACGCGGTTCGAGCCCGGCCGCGGGTCGGACCGTCCGCGGTATGCGTATGTGCCGTTCGGCGGCGGTCCCCGGTTCTGCATCGGCAATAACCTGGGGCTGCTGGAGGCGACGTTCGTGCTCGCCATGGTGGCACGGGAACTGCGCTTGTCGACGGCCGCGACGCACCGGGTGGTGCCGGAGCCGATGCTGTCACTCCGACTGCGGCGAGGACTGCCGATGCACGTGCGAACGGTCGCATGAGTGCGGTGTCCGGGCTGGCTACGGGTGGCCCGGACACCGCTGTTCAGAGTCGGACCGGGGCGGATGCGCAGCGGGCCGGGGTGGCGTCGAGCTGCGCGAGCAGCACCGGCGGGTCGAGGGCACGTTTCGGCGCCAGCCGCAGGTCGGTCTTCGCGACCGCGCCCGGCCGAACCACGATCGGGCCGCGGCAGCCTCGCAGCGGTGTCCCGGCGACGCGGTCGAAACGTGGGCGGGCCGCGGCGGCGTGGCCGAGCAGGTGCCACGCGCCGACCGGCACGGAATCGAGGACGAAGTTGCCCGGCCGGTCCAGAATCCGGTATTGCACGGGGCGGCCCTCCGGAATGCGTTCCCGGAACACTCCGACGAAAATCGGCTCGGCGGTGGCGCCGGCGTCGTGCAGGACCCGGCCGCGCAGGGTGCCGGTGGCGCGGCTCGCGGATGCCGGGTCCCGGTCGATCGGCAGCTCGGCGACGTCGCTGCCGAGCCGCCGGTAGCGGCTGGGGGAAAGCCCCACGCTGCGGGTGAACCGGGTGCTGAAGGTGCCGACGCTGGTGTAGCCGACGGTCCAGCTGATCTCGGCGACGCGCAGCGAGGTCGAGACGAGCAGGTGCTTGGCCCGCTGGATCCGCAATGCCGACAGGAACCTCCCGGGTGATACTCCGGTCGATCTCTGGAACATGCGCATGAAGTGGAATTTGCTGAACAACGCGGCCCGAGCCATGTCGTCGACCGTCATGGGTTCGCCGAGATGCTGTTGCATGAATGCGACGACTCGTTCGGCTGCCGCCTCTCGTTGATCCGTCAAAACTCTCTCCAGCGGCTCGATGCGCGCAGTCGCACGCATTGTTAGGTGTGGATTAAATGCGATGCTAGTGGAGGCTCAGGAGGGCGGCAACTTGACGATTCAGCAGCGCTGTCGGTGGTAGGCGTCCCGATTCTCGAAATCGGAAACTGGTGATCGGCGCTTTCCATTCTTGGTCGGTCCGGCCTGGTCCGCCATGACGGAAAAGTCCGGACTGTGCCGCGGTCGCCATCCATCGAGCACTTTGGAACAATGCCGGCCGGCACTTTCCTGGGAGGCTTTCCGGCAAAGGAGGTACGCCATGACGGGCACCACGAAATATCCTTCTCCGGCCACCGGAAGGCGCACCGGAACCCACCCGCTGGAACCGCCCGGTTCCGTCAGAATCATTGTCGGTAGCGCCGTCGCCGGCGTCCTGCTCGCCGTCGTCTGGTCCTTCGAACTCGTCGACTCCGTGATCGGTGCGAACGTGGCTGACACCCTGCTCGGCGGCGACGCGAGAGCCGACGCCATCGCCGGCACCACCGCCGCCCTGCTGTTCGCCTTCGTGTCCGGCCTGGCCGGCACGTTCACCGCCTGCAACATCGCGATGATCGCGTCGATCGGCCCGCTCGCCCAGGCCGGCGACGGCACCGGAACCTGGCGGGTCCTCTTCCGCCCGGTCGGCTACCTCGCCCTCGGCACGGTCGTCGTCTCGGCGGCGTACGGCTTCGTCGGCGTGCTGCTGGGTGATCGCCTCCCACAGCTGTCCAGCGACCGTGTCGGCGACATCCCCGTACGCCTGATCCAATCGTCGGTCGTCTTCGGCCTGATCGGTGTGCTGCTGATCTACCTGGGCGTCACCGCGCTCCACGTGGTGCGTGACCCACTCGCACGCCGTCCGCGACTGCGTGTGTTCCTGCTCGGCGCGCTCATCGGCGGATTCCTCATCGGCCGGCCCTATCCGTTGTTCAACAAGCTCTTCCACTGGGCGGTCGACACCGGGAACCCGTTCTATGGTGCGGCCGTGTTCGTGCTCCAGTCGCTCGGCAACATCGCGCTTGCGGTCGCCGTCTTCGCGCTGCTCGTGGTCGTCACTCGCGGCGGTTTCCCGCACCGGCTGGCCGGTGACAGCCGCCGGGCCGCCGTCGTGTCCGGTTCGCTGCTCGTGGCCCTCGGCGTCTTCACCGTCGTCTACTGGGTGCTGCGCGTCCCGGCCCGATTCGGCGTCGGCTGGTTTCCGATGATGCCCTGGAACTGACCGGCGGATATCGCCCGGCTACAGCAACAGCGATCCGCCGGAAGTCCGAATCGGCACCGCGGTGCCGGCGCGGCTGGTCGCGCTCATTCCTCACGACCCGGTCCGCCGGCCAGCCGGTGGTGCACGGTGAGCAGTGCGGTCGCCCACTCCGGGCCGCCGTCCGGCTCCACCACGGGGTCACGGGTGACGGCCTGGACCGCGAGCCGGTTGAGGACGCTGCGGCTGTTCCGGACGGCCGCGGACCGTGCGATGACCGGCTCGCCGAGGTGGGGCAGGCCGAACGCGGCCGAGTCGAACGGCTGCTCCGAGGCGATGATCTTCCACCACTCGTCGACCGGGGTTCGCCCCTCCCCGTGGTGTTTCAGGATGCCGCCGGCCGCCTCGGTGATGTCCACACTGGAACGTGGTGGGATCAACCGCGTCGGGAGCAGCTGGTCGTGGATCCGGAAGTCGTCGGCCAGGGTGAGCAGCGCGCAGTACAGGGGGCGGCCGGTCGAGTTCCCCAGGGACAGTCGCCCGGGATTCGCGGACCAGCCGTTCCCGGTCGGGTGGTAGCCGAGGTGGACGGGGTGGTCGCGTCCCGGTTTCGGCCATGACGAGAAGGATTTCGGTAACGCGCCGTGGCGCGGCTTCGTGAGGTGCAGGCGCACCTGCCCGCGGGCGATCGTCGACACCGGATTGTCCAGCCGTTTGATGACCTGCCAGCGGCCGAGGTGGTCGAGCCGGTCCCGGAGGACGGCGGCGCCCTCCGGGGTGGCCGGAACCGGCGCGGCGAGCGGTGTGCCGTCGGCCCCGGCGATCGTCAGCCACCCGTGGCGGGCAGAGACCACAAAATCACCGTCCTCGCCGGACAGTTCGCGGTCGCGCGTTTCGTGGACGTGTGTTTCGTGGTCGTGCGTTTCGTGGTCGTGTGCTTCGTGGTCGTGCGTTTCGCGGACATGCGCTTCGTCGTCGTGTGCTTCGTGGACGTGCGTTTCGTGGACGTGCGGGGAGTCCGCGAGGTGGGCGCGGACCAGGGCGGTCGCCGCCGGATCGCCGTCCAGCCGGAACCGGGCCGGCGGCAGCGGCAGATCGACGACGGTGGCCGGATAGCGCAGGGACGGATCGGGGTCCCAGCCGGGGTCGACGGTCACCCGGCAGTGGCGGGACTCCACCTCGCTCACCCGGGCACGGCCCAGCGGTGGCGCACCGTCCGGCTGCGGCGGCCGTACCGCCACGACCGTGGTCCAGCCGTCCAGCGGGGGCGGGATGCCGTGCACCGAGCCCACGTCGATCCACCACCGGTCCCGGTAGCGTTCCAGCCTGGCGCCGGGCGGGCGCGGCCGCACGACCCCGCCGAACGTCGGCTCGTCCATGGCGGCGGGCGGTACGGCGTACCCGACCGGCTCCTGACCGTGGACCAGCTGGGTGACCGAATGGCACGCCCAGCCGAGCTGCGCCCAGTAGGCGAAGGTCGGCCCTCGCACGGCCAGCGACTGCCGCAGCATCGCCGAGAAGGCGCCCTGTTGGCGGCCGTCGATGGGCAGCTCCAGGGCCGGTTGGGTAGGCCCGCAGGCGGACAGGACGACGCGTGGCGGGCCGCCGCCTTGCTCCGCGGCGTACGCGATCCGGCGCGGTTCCGGGTTCGGCAGGACACCCCGCACCCGTACGCCCGGCTGCCCGGTGCCGCAGCCGGCGTGGCCGCAGTCCAGGACGACCAGCACGTGCGCGCCGCCGGCCGTGACCTGGCCGATCAGGGCGTTGATCTCCCCAACGACCAGGTCCGGGACACCCGGCGTCCGGCTGTCGGCACACACGATGGTCCGGTGCTCGCCACCCGGCTCCATCGACCCGTACCCGGAGAAGCAGAAGACCGCCGCGTCGCCGGCCCCGGCCCGGGCGAGGTGCCCGGTGAATCCATCGATGACCGCCTGCCGCGTCGCCTCGGCGTCCCGCAGCTCCCGTGTCCACAGCATCGGCCGCGGGACCAGGTCGAGCAGCAATTCCCGGAACCCGTCGACGTCGTTGAGACAGCCAGCGAGCGGATCGAACCGGCCGCCGTAATCGTTGATGCCCACCAGCAGGGCGTAGACACCACCGGCCATGCCGGCAGTATGCGCCGCCCCTCGCCGACTGTCGACGCGCCGTGGGCACAGGAGGTCCCACATGCCCTTGAGTCAGCGGGTAAGGGCCGCCCCGGGTGGGGATCTGGCGCTTTGTTTCCGGCAGGTCCGCGCGGTGGCGGGTCCGGGATGGCGGTGGCCCCGCGTGCCGGGAGATCTCGACAGCTGCGCTGCTAGCCGATCGGCAAGGAGATTCCTTGCTGATCGGCTAGTTGAGAACTAGCCGATCGGCAAGCTAGGCTCCGGGTCCAGCGGGATCGGCGAGGGGCGGATGACATGGACACCCGGCAGCGCATCATCGACGTCGCGGTGCGCCTGTTCACCCGGCACAGCTTCGCGGGCACCTCGCTGCAGATGATCGCCGACGACCTCGGGTTCACCAAGGCGGCCGTCTATCACCACTTCCGCACCCGCCAGGAGTTGCTCAACGCGGTGGTCGAGCCGGTGTTCGCCCAGGTGCGCGCGAGCATCGAGCAGGCCGAGGCGCTGCGCGGCCGCAACGCCCGCGCGGAGCGCATGCTCACCGGCTATGCCGAGGTGGCCGTGCGTAACCGGAGCCTGATGGCCGTGCTGGCGGGTGACGCCGGGGTGATCGAGATGCTGCGCGCCCAGCCCGCGTTCGGCGACCTGATCGACCGGCAGATCAAGCTGCTCTCCGACCTCGAGCCCGGGCCCGCCGGGCTGGTCCGGGCCGCGGTGGTGCTGGCCGGCATCGCCGGCGCGTCCCAGCCGATCCTGCTCGACCTCGACGACGACGCCCTGCGCGGGCACTTCATCGACACCGGCCGGCGGGCCCTCGGGCTGCGCGCGCCGCGGCCGCGGCCGTAGACCCATCCGTGTTCCTCCGCAGAGAGCGAGTCCCGCCATGCCCACTATGAAAGCCCTGCCCACCATGAAATCGGTGCAGACCGGCGCCCGGGGCGCCATCGAGGTCGTCGACGTCGAGCGCCCGGCTCCCGGTCCCCGGGACGTGCTGATCCGGGTACGAGCGTGCGGCATCTGCGGCACCGACGTGACCTTCCTGCACCTGGGCGGCGGTCCGTTCGGCCCGGGCGGCCAGCTGATCCCCGTGCCGCTGGGTCACGAGCCGTCGGGTGAGATCGTGGAGGTCGGCGCCGAGGTCACCGGGCTGAAGCCGGGCGATCGCGTGGTCGTCAACCCGCAGGCCGCCCCGACCGGCATCATCGGCTGCGGCGGCGCGCTCGGCGGCATGCGCGAATACCTGATCGTCGAGGACGCCGTCGTCGGCAAGAGCCTGGCCGTCATCCCCGACTCGGTGCCCTACGACGTCGCCGCGCTCAACGAGCCCATGGCCGTCGCGCTGCACTGCGTCAACCGCTCCGGGGCCCGGCCGACCGACAAGGTCGTCGTCTTCGGCGCCGGGCCCATCGGCCTCGGCGCCACCATCTGGCTCAAGCTGCGCGGCGTCGCGCACGTGACCGTCGCCGACGTCATCCCCGAACGCCTCAAGACGGCGCTGGCGGTCGGTGCCGACGCCGTCATCGACTCCTCCCGCGAGGACGTCACCGCACGGCTGACCGAACTGCACGGCCAGGGCGCCAACGCGCTCGGCCAGCCCCGCCCGGACACCGACGTCTACATCGACGCCGCGGGCGCGCCGGCCGTGCTGAACACCGCGCTGGCCGCGGCGAAGTGGGGCACCAAGCTGGTCATGGTGGCCGTGCAGAAGAAGGCCGAGATCGACCTCTCCGCGATGCTGCGCAGCGAGATGACCCTGATCGCCTCGATGGGCTACCCCACGGAGATCTTCGAGGTGACCCCGCAACTCGCCGAGCACTGGGAGCGTTTCGCGAAGCTCATCAGCCACCGGGTGCCGTTCGCCGAGGCCGAGCGCGCGTACCGGCTCGCGCTGACGCCGGGCGCGGCCGAAAAGGTGATCGTGACCTTCGACGACCCGCGGTGACACCACCGGGGAGGCACGCTCCGGCCCGGAGCGTGCCTCCCCGGTGCGCTCAGGCGCCGATGGTGGCCTGCGGTCCGGCGTACGTCCTGAGCAAGCTCGGGACGTCGGCGGCCTTGTCCAGTGTGTATGAGTAGTAGCTGCTCGGGGTGAACGCGGAGCCGAGGGTTGTCTGCTTGCCGGTGGAGTTGACCACGATGCTGCCGCTTTGCTTCAGCTGTGCTGTGGCATCCGGGTAGTAGGGGTCTTTGACGTTTTCGAAGTAGCTGTTCTCGAGGACCATTTTGGTGGCGCCGCGGGCGTAGTTGCCGTAGGAGGTGATGTTCTGCAGGTAGTTGTTGTAGAGGTGGGCGAGGGCGACGTTGTCGGTGCTGGGGTTGCGTTGGTTGGTGTCGTGGATCCAGTTGTGGTGGATGGTCATGCGGGCGGTGACGTTGTCGGTCCAGCCGATGCCGAAGGTTTTGTTGTTGCTGGCGAGGATGTTCCAGGAGACGGTGAGGTGGGTGGTGTCTTTGCGGCTGTCGATGAGGCCGTCGTTCATGCGGGTGAGGGTGTTGTGGTCGATCCAGATGTGGTCGGCGGTGTCCATCTGGATGGCGTCGTAGTCGTAGGTTTTGTCGTCGGGGTCGTCGTCGGTCATCTGGGTGTCGCGGATGGTCAGGTTGCGGATGATGACGTTTTTGATGCCGGTGCCGAGGAAGAAGCCGCCGCCGACGATGTGGCCGGTGGTGCCGATTCCGATGATGGTTTTGTTCGATTGGACTTTGAGTTCGGTGCCTTTGGGGGTGATGGTGATCGCGCCTTGGACTTTGATGGTGTAGGGCGTGGTCGCGGTGACGTATTTCTGCAGGTCGGCCATGGTGGTGACGGTGACGGTGGGTCCGGCGGCGCCGCCGGTGGTGCCGCCGCCGGTGGAGGCGAAACCGTCCGCGGTGTTCGACCAGGCCCGGCCGCCGACCGGGGCGAAGGCCCACTGCTTGGCGGTGTCGGCGGCCGGGAGCGCCGCGGCCCGCGCCGGCAGCACCGAGGGGCCGATCAGGGTGGTGGAGATAGTCACGGCCAGCGCGATCAGCGCGTACCGTCGATTTCCTTTGATCTTCATGACGGGCGTCCTTCGGGAGTCTGGGGTGGCGCTCAGCCGACCGGGTTCCAGGCGTCGGAACCGGCGAGATACTTCTGCGGGGTGTAGGTGGCCGCGGTGTTGTCGCTCAGCTGCGGCCGGTTGCCGTTGGTGGTCGCGCCGGAGCCGGTGTTCTTGTATTCGAGGAACCGGGCGTTCTTCCACGAGTTCGACGACATGTCGGTCCACGGCTGTGCGGTGGCGATGGTCGCGCTCAGGTTGGACTCGCGGTAGAGCACCTGTGCCGCCGCGCCCCACGGCCGGCCGAGCCCGGTGACGTTGTTCGCCGCGCCGGTGATCGTGCACTTGTAGAAGAGGATGCCGTAGGTCTTGGCGGCGTCCGTGTTGGCCGCGGTGATGGGCCCGCCGCTGCTGCGCTTCTCGTGGATCGTGCTGGAGTGGAAGACCGCGGTGGCGCCGCCGAAGATGAAGTCCACTGTGCCCTCGACGTACGAGTTCTTGACGTACAGCCGGTTGTTGTTGACCAGCAACGTGTCCTGGTTGCCGAGGAACCGCACGTTGTCGAAGACCGACCGGTCGGCGTTGACGTTCGCCGCCACCGCCTGGCTGCCCTCGCCGTAGTCGTTGGACATGGTCAGGTTCGACGCGGCGAAGTCGTGGCCGTTGACGAAGACCGTGGCGCTGCCCGAGGTTCCCCACCCGCCGGCCGAGCTGTGGTTGTTGACGATCACCACGCCGGCGGCGGTGGATCCGGCGCCCTGGAGGGTCACGTACGGCTTGTTCGACGGGATCGTGACGATCTCCCGGTACGTGCCCGCCTTGATCGTGATCGTCACCCGACTGCCGTTGTTTGCCGGCACCGCGTCGACCGCCGCCTGCACGGTCCGGTATGTGCCCGTACCGTCGGCGGCGACCGTGCACGGGCAGGTCCCGCCGCCGACCGGGGTGAAGGCCCACTGCTTGTTGGTGTTGGCGGTGCACGTCTCCTGGATGATGGCGGTGCCGTTGGTGGTGGAGGCGTCCTTGTCGCTGACGCACAGTCCACTGTTGACGTTGATGATCTGGAAGGTGTTGGTGCCGCTGGCGGCGAGCCTCCAGAGCTGGTTGGTCTGGCCGGCGACGCAGGTGTATTGCTGGAGTTGGACCCCGGAGGCGGTGGACCAGTCCGGGACGTCGACGCACTTGCCGCTGTTGACGTTGACGAGTTGGTAGTCGGCGCCGACCGGGGTGAGTCTGAACTGCTGCCAGGCCGAGTTGGCGGTGCAGCCCCACTGTTGCAGCAGGGCGCCGTTGGCGGTCGACGCGGCGGGTACGTCGACGCACTTGCCGCTCTTGGTCACCGCGAGCTGATAGGTCCCGGCGGCCGGTATCGCAGCCGCCGGCGACGGCTGCACCACCAGGCCGACCAGTACGGTCGGGACGGTCAGGACGAGCGCGGCCAGCAGCCGCCACCTCCTGCGACCGATGGTCTTCGGCACTTTCCCGCTCCTTTCGTCGCGCGAGAGACGCCGGCTCATGCCGGATGACGGGAGTGGTGGGAAACCACGTCAACCGCTGATCGGGCATCGGGTGTGCCGAGGCTAGGCTCCTTGATGAAGTTAAGTCAATCGATGTAACAAATGAAGGAAAGTCATTGACCTTCATTGATGCCCGACGATACGGTCAGGGGGTGAGAAGTGCCTTCATCCGGTCGGCGACCAGCGCCGTCGCCCGCTGGGGCATCAGCCGGGAGAGGCGGTCGAGCATGCGGGCGTCGCCGCCGATGCGGACCCGGTAGCTGCCCTTGCCGACCGCCTCGCAGATCTGCCGGCCGGCGTCCGCGGGGCTGGTCAGCTTGGACCCGGTCCCGCTCGACTTCTCGCTGCGCTCGCGCATGCTCACCCCCGAGTTGGCGAGGATGTTGGTGCCGACCCCGCCGGGGAAGACGACGGTCACCGCGACCGAGGTGCCGCGAAGCTCCGCGTAGAGCCCCTCGGTCAGCAGCTTCACCGCGGCCTTGCTCGCCCCGTACGCGCCCTGCCCAGGAACCGGGACCAGCGCACCCATGCTGGAGACGTTCACCAGGCTGGCTTCCGGGCGGGCCAGCAGCGCGGGCAGGAACACCTTGCACGTGGTCACCACGCCCCAGAAGTTGACCGCCAGGACCCGCTCGATCTCCTCGAAGCTCAGCTCGTGCACCCGCGCGAAACGCTGCACGATGCCCGCGACGTTGAGCAGGCCGTCGACCTGGCCGTGCGCCGCGATGACCTCGTCGGGAAGCTTCTCGACCGCCGGGCGATCGGTGATGTCCAGGACGTGGGTCGTCAGGCGCCCGTCGGGCGCGGCGGCGAGGGCGGCGGTCTCGGCGAGACCGCGGTCGCTGAGGTCCACCGCGGCAACCCGTCCGCCGTCGCGCAGCAGCGCCAGCACCACCTCGCGCCCGATGCCGTTGCCGGCGCCGGTGACGACGAAAACCTTGTCCGCGATCTGCATCTCGTACCTCCGGTCCAGGCCCCGGCTCGGTGTCCGGCCCGGTCGGCGGAGTCGGTCAGCCAGGTAGCCGCTCGGCTAGTCGCAAGGTAGTCGTACGGCTAGCCAAGCGCAAGAACCAGAAGCCCGGGACCGGCCTCCCGGCCCGGGACTGTCCGGCTCAGTGCGAGGATCGGGCGGTGGCGATCGAGCGCGTAGCGCGACGGTTCGGGCTGGGCCGGCCGGCGGCGGAGCCGGTGCGGGTGTCCGGCGGCTTGTCGAACGAGCTGTGGCGGGTCGCGACCGATACCGGCTCGGCGGGTCCGGGCGGGGCCCGGGTGGCGGCGCAGGGCGGGTGGCTGGACTACAACGCGGCGCACCGCCCCGGGTCGCCGCTGGGAAAGGCCGAGGTGACCGCAACGCTGGCTCGCCTGCGCACGCTCGCCGCCGGCCTGGACGCCCTGCTGGCGGCGCTGGCCCGGTTGCCTACTTGACTACCTTGTCGTGCTGTCGGCGGACCATCTCGGTGATCCAGATCGGCGCGAACGGAGAGGTGCAGTTCGGGGGAGTGGGGTAGTCCTTGAGCACCTCCAGGCGCTCGCCGATGGCGATGGCGCGGGCGCGGTGCTCGGCGTGCTCGATCCCGATCTGCGCCAGGCAGTGGTTCATCGCCCACTGCAGGCGATCCGGGGCGTCGCTCATCTCCGCCTCGATGACGTCGAGCAGCCCGGCGAGGTCGAGGCCCGCGGGTTTCTTCGCCACGCGTTCGGTGGTCAGCGCCCAGCCGGCGCTCGCGACCACCGGATCCGGATCGGCGTACCAGGCCACGCGCAGCTCCTCGGCGTGCGGATTCTTCTTCACCACGTAGTTCACGAGCCAGTCGTGCACCTTCGGCGTGCGCGCCCCGCGCAGCATGACGTCCAGCTCGTCACGTCCGAACGCCCTCGGACGGCAGATCAGCATCGCCAGCAGCTTCGCCGCGGTGTCATCGGTCTCCCAGAGCCGGCGGGCGAGCTCCTGCTGCGTCTTCAGCCGCGTCGCGAGCGCGCGCAGTTTGCCGAGGTGCACACCGTGATCGTCACCGTGCTTCTCGTTCACCGCCCGGACCCTGGGGTCCTCGAGCGCGGCGAGCTCGGCCATCACCTCGGCCACTGTCGTCTCGGCCACCTCGGTCTCCTGTCCACTACGTGTGCGACTCAGCGTACGAGGAAGCACCGTCGACCAAGTGGTAGAACTGTCGGGTGGTCAGCGAAGAACTGCCCGCCCTGCCCGCCGCGGAGCTGTTCGCCGGCTCCTTCGCCGACATCGTCGGTGCTGCGGTGAGGTCGGTGATTCTGCACGGATCCCTGTCGGCCGGCGGGTTCCGCGCCGGGCGCAGCGACATCGACGTGCTCGCCGTCATCGACGGTGGCCTGACCGACGCGCGGGTAGCAGCCGTCGAGCGCTTGGTTCGTCGCGCGGATATCGGCGACGCGGCGGGCCTCGACCTGCATGTCGTGACGGCGGAGGTCGCCGGCGCACCGAGCCGGGCGCCCGCGCTGGAGCTGCACATCGGCCGTTCCGACCGGTCGTCCATCGAGCTCGAGGTCGAACGTCGGGTGGCAGCGTCTCCGGACCTGCCCGCCGAGTTGTCCATGGCGCGTGCGGACGGGCGTGCGCTCCGGGGCGCCGCGCCGCGTGAGGTGATCGCGCCCGTGCCGGCCGACTGGATCGTCGACCGCGGCAGGCACTGGTTGCTGACCTGGCGGTCGCTCACCGACGACGCCGAGAGCGCCGTCTTCATGGTGCTCACCGCCTGCCGCATCTGGCGATTCGCGGTGGAGCACGTGCACTGCGGAAAGGCGCAGGCCGCGGAGTGGGCCCTCGGCCGGGATCCCTCGCTGACGGTCGTCCGGCAGGCGGCCCAGCAGCACGAGCATGGTCGAGCGGGCGTCATCGCGGAGCAGGACATCGCGGACCTGCTCGACACCGTGCTCCGGGAGACCGCGCGGCCGCGGTGACGCTGATCAGGCGCGACGGATTGTCTTGGCCAGGGTGTCGAGATTCGCGTCGTGGTTCCGCTGGTCGGTCAGATCCAGCGGTTGCCTGATTCTCGCGTACGGCGGCAGGTCGACCTTGTCGACCAGGACCGGGATGAAGCGCCGGCCGCCGTCGTGGGTGCGTTGCAGGATGGCGGCGTAGTCGTCGCGGATGTCGGGCTGGTTCATGGTGGTGGTGCTGAACAGCAGGATGCCGGTGCGGGTGTGGTCCAGGGCGTGTTCCTTCTCGATGGTCTTGACCAGGCCGAGGTCGATCCACTTGGCGAGGAAGACCCGCAGGCCGTGGCGTCGCAGGTGGTGGGCGATCTGTTCGGCCAGGCTCTCGTCGGCGGTGGCGTAGGAGAGGAACGCGTCGTACGGCCGGTTCGCTGCCGGCTGGACGATCGCCGGGGTGGCGCGGCGGCGCCGGGTCTTGCCGCGGACGGCGACGTAGGCGAACCACGCTCCGGCGATGCCGGCGACAGTGCCGATCGCGGTGACGACGAGCCCGAGAGCGTCCATGAGCGAACGGTAGTCGACTCGCTCGAATGGGTGACCTCGATGTCGTACCTGTCCGGCATAGTGGAGCGACGGTGTGCGGCGACCGGGGGAGGCGCGGATGACCGATGTGCCGCGGTTCGACGTGTTCGTCGCGTACGCCGGGCCGGACCGGGCATGGGTGCGGGTGCTCGCCGGGCGGTTGCGGGATGCGGGTTTCGGCGTGTTCTTCGACGAGTGGGTGATTCTGCCGGGGGACGTGGTGACCCGCCGCCAGGAGGACGGCATTCAGGCGGCCGCGGCGGGTGTGGTGGTGTGCAGTCCCCGAGCGGTGTCCTCGCCGCGGGTGATGGACCAGTACGCCGCGCTGTACGAGCAGGCACTGACGGCCGGGCGGCGGCTGATCCCGGTGCTGTACGAGGACGTGGGTTTGCCGCCGTTCCTGGACATCCGTCGGTGCGTGGACTTCCGGCACGCCGACGGTGCCGTCTACGAGACCCGGGTGGCGGAGCTGGTCGCGGCGATCGGCGAGCAGCAGCCGGAAGCGGCGGCCGTGCCGGCGCTGCCGCCGGGCCACCGGATCAGGCCCGAGGGCACCCGTCGGGCCTTGCTGAAGGTCGGGCGGTCCGCAGTGGAGATCCTCGACCAGGATCGTGGTGAGCGGGTGTCGGGCATTCCGGCGGGCGAGGCGGTAGGGCGCGTTCCCGCCCGACTGAACGAGCTGCACCGGATCGGCCGGCACCGGGATGGTCTGGTGGTCCGCGGTCTCGACGGGTCGAGGGCCGACCGGCTCTCGCCGGTGTTGCGGGAGTCCGGTGTGGTGCTCGGGGAGGCGTTCACCGCGGATCCGGTGGGCGCCGCGCTGTCCGGGTTGATCGAGGATGCGCGGGGGCAGGGCGCCGGGCTGCGGCTGGCGGTGTGCGCCGAGGACGACGTGGCGGACTGGCCGTGGGAGGCGCTGGTCCTGCCGGGGGCGGATCGTGCGCTGGCGTTGACCGACGCGGTGCAGGTGTTCCGCGCGGTCGATGTGGACCGGACGGTGCCCGGCGTGACCATCGCCGGGCCGTTGCGGATCCTGGTGGTGCTGGCCAGCCCGGAAGGCACGGACGGCGGCCCGCTGCTGGACGTGGAGCATGAGCTGGCCACGGTGCTGGACGCGGTCGAGCCGACCCGTAAACACACGGCCGCCCAGGTGCGGGTGCTCAACCTGGGCACCCTGGCCGCGATCCGGGAAGCGCTGACGGCTGAGCGGTTCCATGTCCTGCACATCAGCTGCCACGCCGCCCCGGGCCGGCTGGTGCTGGAGGACGACCAGGGCCGCCCGCACGAGGTCAGCGCCGGGGAATTGATCGCGGCGATCCCGGAGAACCGGCGCCCGGCCGCGGTCGTGCTGGCCGGTTGCTCGACGGCGCTGTCGGACCAGGCGGCGCCCGGGGACAGCGCGGTGGCGCTGCCCGGGCTGGCGCGGGAGTTGCTGGCGGCGGGTGTGCCGCAGGTGGTGGCGATGACCGCCGCGGTGACCGACCGGTATGCGGCGCTGTTCGCCGGCCGCCTGTACCGCGAGCTGGCGATGGCCGCCGAACCGATGGTGGTCGACGCGGTGGCCCACGCCCGGCGGCAGGTGGAGTCCGACCGGCGGGCGCTACCCGACGGTGATCCGGGCCGGCGGCTCGTGGAGTGGGCGACGCCGGTGGTGTTCGTGCGGGGCCGGCCGCTGCCGCTGTACGACCCGGCCGCACCACCCGGGGAAGTGACGCAGGTGCCGGAGCCGGTGCTGCCGGCCGGTGTGCCGTTGCGGCCGGTCGGGGACTTCGTCGGCCGCCGCGCCGACCTGCGCGTGTTGCTCGCGGCGGTGCGCCGGCAGCGGGCCGGGGTGGTGATCCATGGCATCGGCGGTGTCGGAAAGTCCAGCCTGGCCGCCGAACTGCTGCGGCTGCTCGGCGACGACGCGGGCCTGGTCGTGCCCGTGGTCGGGGCGGCCGGCGCCGATCAGATCCTGGCGGCGTTCGCTCAGGCCCTGTTCACCCGGGCGATCGCCGACGGGCTGCCCGACACCCACGCGTGGCGGCAGCTGGCCGGCTACCTGCGGGTGCCGGGTGAGCCGTGGCAGCAGCGCCTCGCGACGGCGTTCGGGGTCCTGGCCCAGCAGCCGGTCACGGTGCCGGTCACCCTGCTGATCGACAACTTCGAGACCAACCTCGAGGAACGCGCCGACGGCCCGGCCGTGGTTCGCGACAACGCGCTCGCCGAGTTGCTCGCGGCCTGGGTCGGCAGCCCGGGGGCGCATCGGCTGCTGGTCACCAGCCGCTACCCGTTCGCCCTGCCCGGTGGCGCGGGCCGGCGCCTGGTCCGCCATCACCTCGGCCCGCTGTCGCTGGCCGAGACCCGCAAGCTGATCTGGCGGCTGCCCGGCCTGGACGCGCTCACCGGCGCCCAGCAGCAACGGGCCTGGACCGACGTCGGCGGCCACCCGCGCACCCTGGAATACCTCGACGCGCTGCTGCGCCAGGGCCGCGCCCGCTTCGACGACGTCACCGACCGCTTGGAACGTTTGCTGTCCGAGCAGGGCATCCCGGACCCCCAGCAGTGGATCACCGACCTGCACACCGGCTACGACGGCGACGACCCGGGACAGGCCCGGGACGGCCTGGTGGGGCGGGCGCTGGCCGAGGCGGTCACCCTGACCGTCAACGACACCCTCCTCGACCGGCTCCTCGGCCTGCTCGACACCGACACGCGTGCGCTGCTGGTCGGTGCCGCCGTGTACCGGCAACCGGTCGACGAACTGGCCTTGGCCTGGCAGAGCAGCGCCCCCGACCCCATCCCGGCGGATCCTGACCGCGACCGGCGACTGGCCGAGCTGAGCCAGAAACTTACCGCCGGCCAGCCCACCGATGATCTGATCAGCCTGGGCTACACCAGCGAGCAGGCCGCCCAACTGCATGCCGACGTCGCCGAACTGAGCCGGCCGCCGCTGGCCGAGGTCACCGTCGCCGCAGCCCGGCTCCCGGCCCTGGGCGCGCTCGGCCTACTCACCCCGGTCCCCGACCCCGACGACGGCCTGGCGCGATACGGGGTGCACCGGTGGACCGCCACCGCGCTCGGTCGGCTGCATCCCGAGGCCACCACCAGCTCCCACCGACGTGCCGCCGCCTACTACAGCTGGCGCGTCCAATACCAGCGCCAAGACAAGCTGGCCGACCTGCGCGACCGGGTCGAGGCCCGCTACCACCATCACGTCGCAGGCGACCTTAAGGCCGCGGTGTCGCTCACCTACGACATCCGAGACCAGCTGCATACCTGGGCCGCGTGGGACTGGGAAATCAGCATCTGCCAGGAAACTCTCACCTGGCTACCAGCCGACAGCTACGACACCGCCGCGTTCACCCACCAACTCGGCATTCTCGCGCAGGCCCGGGGTGATTACGCGGAGGCCGAACGCCGCTATCAGCAATCCCTGACTACCAGCGAGGAGTTGGGTAATCGGGTTGGTATGGC
The DNA here is from genome assembly GCF_003947245.1 of Actinoplanes sp. ATCC 53533. Classification (NCBI taxonomy): domain Bacteria; kingdom Bacillati; phylum Actinomycetota; class Actinomycetes; order Micromonosporales; family Micromonosporaceae; genus Actinoplanes; species Actinoplanes sp. ATCC 53533. The sequence goes on from NZ_QHHV01000210.1 coordinate 93,047, forward strand.
CACCGGCTACCACCAGCTCGGCATGATCGCGCAGGCCCGGGGTGATTACGCGGAGGCCGAGCGCCGCTATCAGCAATCCCTGACCATCAAAGAGGAGTTGGGTAACCGGGCCGGCGCCGCCGCCAGCTACCACGAGCTCGGCAACCTCGCGTATCTGACAGGTGATTACGCGGAGGCCGAGCGCCGCTATCAGCAATCCCTGACCATCAGCGAGGAGTTGGGTAACCGGGCCGGCGCCGCCACCACGATCAGCCAACTCGGCAGCCTCCGCGCCGAAACCGGCAACCCCACCGAGGCCGTCACCCTGCATTGTCGAGCCCTCGCGATCCGCCTCGAAATCGGCATTCCCCAAGCGACGAACAACATTGCCCGGCTGCGGGAACTACGCTCGTCGCTCGATGCGAGTGCGTTCTCCGACGCGGCCTCAACCGTGCTCGACGAACAATCAGTGCGGGACCTGACCGCCCTCCTCGACCAAGCCGAGAAATCGGAACAAGAAGACCAACAAACGTAACTCGCGACCATCGCCGGTCGGTCCCGGGCGCTCGGCGGGCTATCGTTGCGCCGATGAGCCTGGGTGACTCCCTTCCGCCGCACGGGTCTGTCGCGCTCCCCAGGTGGGAACAGCTCCGTGTGCTGGCCGCCGAGGCGGAGTACGACTCCGTCAAGAAGGATCCCCGGGTGGCGTACGGGCTGTGGTGCGTGGTCGGCATCCTCGGCGGGCACCGCTTCTACCTCGGCGACACCGCGCGCTCGATCGCGATGCTGTTCACGCTGGGCGGGTTCGGCCTGTGGACCCTGTGCGACGTGTTCTTCGTCGGCCGCCGGGTGCGGGCGGTCAACCGCTCCCGCCGGGCCGCGATCATGGCCCGCCGCGGCATCGTCGAGGACCTGGACGCGGCGCTCGGGAACTAGCCGCCCTCGGCCCGCGACTTCCTTGGTGAGACGTCTTTTCTGGCTGACCGAGGAGCTTCCCCTGACTACCGACAGCGACATCCGCGTTGAGCAGGCCCCCGCACCCGCGCCGGCGCGGCGTGGCGCCTGGGCGCTGCTGCGGCCGGTGCTGCTGCGCCTGCACTTCTACGCGGGCGTGCTCATCGGCCCGTTCCTGCTGGTCGCCGCGCTCAGCGGGGCGCTGTACGCGCTGAGCCCGCAGCTGGAGCGGGTGATGTACGCCGACATCCTCGAGCCGCCGGCGGCCGCCACGACGCAGGTCCCCCTGGCCCAGCAGGTCGCCGCCGCCGAGCGGGCGTCCACAGTCGAGCATCTGGTCGCCGTGCGGCCGGCGCCCGACGGTGGCACCACCCGGGTGATCTTCGATGACGGTGGCTTCGCCGAGTCGTACCGGCATGCGGTCTTCGTCGATCCGGGCACGGGTGCGGTGCTGGGCCAGCAGACCGTGTACGGCACCACCGGCGCGCTGCCGGTGCGGTCGTGGATCGGCGAACTGCACCGCTCGATGCACCTGGGCGATGCCGGCCGCTACTACAGCGAGCTCGCCGCCTCCTGGCTGTGGGTGGTCGCGCTGGGCGGCGTCGCGCTGTGGGTGGCCCGGGCCCGGGCCCGCCGTTCCGTGCGTGCCGCGTTGCGCGTCGATTCCGGCACGCGGGGGAGGGCGCGCACCCGTTCCTGGCACGGTGTCGTGGGCATCTGGGCCGCGCTCGGGTTCCTGATGCTGGCGGCCACCGGGCTGACCTGGTCGCAGCTGGCCGGGGAGAACGTCACCGAGCTGCGCACCCAGCTGGGCTGGTCGACCCCGGCGGTGAACACCAGCGTCACCGCGGGCCCCGCCACGCCCGCCACCGGGGAACACACCGAGCACGGCGGCCCGGCCGCGCCGACGGGTGAGGTGAACGTCGCGGACATCGACACGGTGCTCCGCGCCGCCCGCGCGGCGGACGTCGACTCGGACCAGGTGGAGATCGCCCTGCCGAAGGGCGAGGGCAAGGCCTGGACCGTCACCGAGGTCCACCGTGCCTACCCGACGTCGGTCGACGTGGCCGCCGTCGACCCCGCCACGCACCGGGTGACCGACGTGGTGCGCTTCGCCGACCACCCGGTCATGGCCAAGCTGGCGCGCTGGGGTGTCGACATCCACATGGGAACGATGTTCGGGCTGGCGAACCAGATCGCCCTCGCGGCGCTCGCCCTGGGCCTGGCGGCGATGGTCGTGCTCGGCTACCGGATGTGGTGGCAGCGTCGTCCGACCCGCGCGGGTCGCCGTACCGTCGGCCCGCCGCCCGCCCGGGGCGCCTGGCAGCAGCTGCCCGGCTGGGTCATCGTGGCCGGCGTCCCGCTGGTGTTCGCGGTCGGATACTTCCTGCCGTTGCTGGGGCTGAGCCTGCTGGCCTTCCTGCTTGTCGATCTGGCGCTGGGCGCGCGCCGGAGGTTTGCCGGCGGCTGAGGCAGCCACCACCGCGGGGCGGTCGGGTCAGCCGGCGGGCTGGGTGAATGTCTCGAAGACAGCCCGCACCGTCCGGGCGGTGAGGCTCTCTTCCCGGTCGCCGGGGTCGGCGGGGCCGGCGAACGACAGGACCGCGGAGCCGATCAGGCATGAGGCGACCGCGGTCGTCAGGTCCCTGATGCGGTATGGCCGGCGCAGCCGAAGGTCGTAGGTGTCCAGAAGGGACTGCCAGGCCCGGTCGGCGGACGCGAAGAACGCCTCCTGCCGGTGGGCCAGGGCGCGCTGGACGCGCGGGTCGTGCACGCCGATGAGGAAGCCCAGCTCGATCCGGAAGACGGGGTCCTGCCGGTAGTGCCGGTCGATCTCGTCCGTCAGACGGCGCAGGACCTCGTCCAGCGGTACGGACCGCTTCCTGGCTGCCTCGAACCGCAGGATGCTGTCTTCCACGCCGGGCACCAGGGTCGCCTGCAGCTCGGCGATGTGGAGCAGCAGGTCGACCTGGAAGTCCACCTGATTCGGCCACAGGTTGTAGATCGCCCCCGTCGTCACCGCCGGAGCGTCGGGATTGTCCGCGCCGGACCGCACGAGGGCGGTCGCCCGCTCGGCGACCTGGCTGAACCGGACGTGCGCCAGGGCCGCGGCGACGACGTGGTCGCCGGCCTGGCCGGCCCGGTCCCGCAGCAGGTCGACGGCCGCTCGCAGGAGCAACTGGCGCGTTTCCGCCACAGTGCGCCGGCGTGGGCCGGACGCCCTACCAGAAGCCACCCGTCCCCCTCGCCGGCCGTTGACGCCACCCCGCGAAAACCCTACAGTCCGGTTGCGTAGAAAATCCACGCAACCATCCGACAGAAACGGAGCGGACGTGGCGATCAAAGATCGGCTCGCCGCAAGGATGATGCGGCTCGTCCTCGGGCGGCTCGCCAAGCCCTCGCGGGCGATGCTGCTCGCCGGGGCCGACCTGCCCGGCCCTCGGCCGGTCACGGTCCCGACCGCGGACGGAGAAGTCCGGGTGTACGTCTACCGGGCGCCGGATGCGACCGGTGAGCCGGCGCCGGTTTACGTGAACTTCCACGGCGGCGGCTTCATCATGCGTCACCCGGACTACGACGACCACATCTGCCGGGCCCTGGTCGCCGAGACCGGCTGCGTCGTGGTGAACGTCGACTACGACGTCGCCCCGCAGCGGCCCTTCCCCGTCGCGCCGCGGCAGGCGCTGGCGGTCACCGAGTGGGTGGCGCGCGACGGGCGTCGGCAGGGATGGGACGGCGAACGCCTCGCGGTCGGCGGACAGAGCGCCGGCGGAAACCTGGCCGCCGGTGTCTGCCTGGCCGTCCGCGACCGCGGAAGCGTCGCACCCGTGCTGCAGATCCTCAACTACCCGCCGCTGGACCTGGCCGCGGACCCGTCGACCAAGCTCGCCAGGACCGCCAGCCCGCTGATCAGACCGTCGATGGCGAAGGTGTTCAACAACGCCTACGTCCCGGACGCGATCACCCGAACCGATCCGCTCGCCTCGCCGCTGTTGGCCCGCGACCTCGCCGGGCTGGCGCCGGCCCTGGTGATCACGGCCGAGTACGACCTGCTGCGCGACGAGGCCGACCGGTACGCCGCACGGCTGGCGGACGCCGGGGTCCCCGTCAGCCATCACGTCATGCCGGGCGTCGACCACGCCTACACCCACGCCGAACCCACCGCGCCCCTGCGGGAGGCCCTGACCCTGATGACAAACGCCCTCACCAAAGCCTGGAGCTAGGCTGGTTGGCCCGTCCCCTCCTCGGCCAGGATCCGCACGTCCCAGGCGGCCAGTTCGATGTCGCGGCCGGCCGGCAGGTGCTTGCCGGTGAGCGCGTCGCGGCAGTCGGCCGGCGCGGTGACCAGGGCCGGTTGCCACGACCAGTTGTGCAGGAAGCGCAGCCGCCGCCCGTCGCTCGCGGTGGCTCCCGTGCAGGTCACGGAGGCGGGCAGGGCGGGCCAGCCGGTGGCCCGGCCGGCGGCGGCCCAGCGCAGCAGGGCCTCGGCGAGCGCGATGTTGGGCACGGTGCCCACGTGGGTGATGCGGCCACGGCCGTGGCCGCGGGTGGTGACGGCCGGCCAGCGGCCGAAATGCGGATGCCGGTACGTGGCCAGCACGGTCGCGCCGTCGGGTTGGAGCCCGTCGATCCAGCGGGTCGCCGCCGCGCCGGGTGGCAGGTCGAGGGTGCCGGGCTCGGCGGTGACCTCGATCGGTGCGGGCAGGTTGCTGAACTCGTCGTACCAGACTCCGGCCGCGTCGGCGAGGCGGGCCGGCATCCGGTCGGTACGGGCGCGGGCCTCGGTGTCGGCGTAGCCGGTGCGCGGGCCGATGACGAGGTGGCCGCCCGCTTCGGCGTAGGCGCGCAGCCAGTCGAGGGTGGCGTCGTCGGTGAGGTAGAGGCCGGCCGCGACCAGCACCGGGTACTGGCGAACCGCCTCCTCGGCGGTGAACGTGAGCTGGCCGGCGTGCAGCAGCCGGACCTGCAGGCCGGCGTCGAAGGCACCGCGATAGAACGGCTCGACCAGGCCCTGGTAGGCACGCTCGTCACCGGTGCCGTCCGGGTGGGACAGGGCCGGGTACTTCTGCATGATCCAGCGGCTCGGCACGGAGAGCACCACGGCGATGTCGGCGTCCGGGGTGAGCCCGGCGAGGAGGTCGCCGGCCTGCCGGAATTCGGCGCCGAGCCGGGCGAGTTCGCGGTAGGTGCGGCCCGGGACGCCGTTGTGCGGCAGGATGCCGCCCCAGTAGGTCTCGGTGCCGAAGTGCAGGGTGTCCCAGTGCCAGTAGCCGATCATGCGGGCGCCGCGGGCCACGTGGGCCCAGGCGGCCTGCCGCCACTGCCCGTCGTAGGCGGGCCGGCTGTCCCAGGAGAAGCCGATGTGCGACGCGTTGGTCTCGGTGATCAGGAACGGTTCCTGCCGGGAGGAGTACATCCGGTCGGCGCTCAGGTACATGGCCCAGGTGCCGTCGGTGGTCCAGGCCTGGGTCGGCATGCGGGTGTCGGGCAGGGTGAGGCCGTCCTGCATGACGTAGTAGGCGTTGGCGCCGGTGATGTCGAGGCTCGCGGTGAGCTCGCTGTCGTCGAAGGCCGGCCGGTCGTAGGCGATGCAGGTGGTGACGAACTGCTCCGGGGTGGCGTACTCCCGCACGATGCCGGCCTGCCAGGCGATGAACTCGCTGGTCAGCTCGGCCTGGAAGCGCCGCCAGGCCAGCTCGTACTGCGGCTGGGCGTTGCCGTCGGGCAGCCACAGGTCGGCCCACGTGGACAGCCGGTGCGACCAGTAGGTCAGGCCCCATTCCCGGTTGAGGTTCTCGACGCTGCCGTACGTGTGCCGCAGGTGGTCGACGAAGCGCTGGAAGACGCCGTGGTTGTGCAGCAGTTCGTTGCCGGGCTCGTTGTCCACCTGGAAGCCGATCACCGAGGGGTGGCCGGCGTACCGGCCGATCACCTGCCGGATCACCCGGTCGGCGTGGAACCGGAAGGCGGGGTGCGTGAAGTCGACCTCCTGGCGGGCGCCCCAGGGAATCGGCCGCCCGCTGCCCCGCTCTCCCGCGATCTCCGGGTACTGCCGGGCCAGCCAGGGCGGGACGGCGTAGGTGGGGGTGCCGAGGATGACGGCGATGTCGCGCGCGTGCGCACCGTCGAGCACCGGTTCCAGCCAGTCCAGCTCGAACCGGCCGTTCTCCGGCTCCCAGGTGGACCAGACGGACTCGCCGACCCGGATGACCGAGAAGCCGGCCTCGGCCATCAGGTCGAGATCCTGCTCGAGCCGGGGAACGGGCTGGTACTCGTGGTAGTACGCCGCGCCGAACAAGACGTGAGACATGGTTCTCCTATTCCTTGACGGCGCCGGCGGACAGGCCGGACTGCCAGTACCGCTGCAGCAGGACGAAGGCGGCGATGAGCGGGATGATCGACAGCAGCGAACCGGTCACCACCGAGGCGAGCAGGTCCGCGTTCGCCCCGCTGCCGCCGACGGCCTGCGCCGACCAGGAGCTGAGCCCGACGGTGATCGGGTAGTAGGACGGGTCGTTGAGCATGATCAGCGGCAGGAAGTAGTTGTTCCAGGTCGCCACGAGGGTGAACAGCAGCACGGTCACGAATCCGGGCATGAGGCTGCGCAGCGTGACCCGGAAGAAGATAGCCAACTCACCGGCGCCGTCGATGCGGGCGGCCTCCAGGATGCTGTCCGCGACGGCGTCGCGGGCGTAGACCCACATGAGGAACAGCCCGAACGGGCTGACCAGCGACGGCAGGATGATCGCCCACGGGGTGTTGACCAGGCTGGCCTTGCTGAACAGCAGGTAGGTGGGGATGGCCAGGGCGGTGGTGGGCACCATGATCGTGCCGAGGACCGCGCCGAGGAGCACGCTCCGGCCGCGGAACACGTACCGGGCGAAGCCGTAGCCGGCGAATGTGGCGAGCGACGCCGCGCCGACCGAACTGACCACCGAGTACACCAGGGTGTTGGCCATCCAGCGGGCGTACTGGCCGTCGTTGTGGGTGAACGTCTCGCGGATGTTGGTCAGCAGCGAGAAGTCGTTGCCGAACCACAGCCCGAAGGTCGAGAACAGGTCGCCGGTGGTCTTGGTCGAGGCGATGATCAGCCAGAACAGCGGGAAGAGGAAGTAGACGAGCAGGGCGCCCATGGCGAGGGTGAGGACGGTGCTCCGGCGCCGGTTCATCGGCGGGACCCCCGGCTGGTGAGGAACAGCACCACGTAGGACACCACGACGATGACGAGCCCGAGCAGGAACGAGACGGCCGCCGCGTAGTTCACCTCCTGGGAGGTGAAGGCGAGGCTGTAGGCGTAGAGGTTCGGGGTGTAGGACGAGTTGATCACGTTGGGTGCCAGCCGCTGGAGGAGGTTGGGCTCGGCGAACAACTGGAAGCTGCCGATGACGGAGAAGATGAGGCAGAGCAGCAGCGCGGGCCGGAGCGCGGGAATCTTGATGGACCAGGCGACCCGCCAGGCGCCCGCGCCGTCGACGGCGGCCGCTTCGTAGAGCTCGGTCGGCACGGTGCGCAGGGCCGCGTACAGGATGATCATGTTGTATCCGGTGAACTCCCAGGTCACGATGTTTCCCAGGGACGCCAGCATCGAGGTGTCGCTGAGCAGGCTGGGCGGGGTGAAACCGAGCCGGTCACCCAGCTGGGCCAGCGGGCCGAAGTCAGGCCCGTACAGGTAACCCCACATCAGGGCGGCGACCACGCTGGGCACGGCGTACGGGATGAACATGCCCAGCCGGAACAGCTTCGCCGAGCGCAACAACCCGCTGTCGATGGCGAGCGCCGCGACCAGCGCGACCAGCAGCATGATCGGCACCTGGACGAGGAAGAACAGGGCCACCCGCAGGACGCCGTCGAGCAGCTGCGCGTCCTTGAGGGCGCGGGTGTAGTTGTCCAGGCCCGCGAACACGGTCCCGCCGACCAGCTGATCCTTGAAGAAGCTGAGATAGCCGGCGTACCCCAGCGGCAGCACGAAGAAGAGCAGAAAGAAGACGAGGAACGGGGTGATGAAGATATAGCCGCTGGTGCCGGTCTTCGAGCGGCGGCGGCGCGGTGGTGCGACGGCGGTGGTCGCGGTGGTTGTGGTCATGGTGGCGTTCTCCAAGGTCGCAGTGGGGGCTCCCGCGGGGCGGGAGACCCCACCCGGGCGTGCTAACCGGCGCTGACGGTGAAGCCCTGGTTCTTGGCGTACGCCGTCAGCCGGGACTGCCACTCATCGGTGGCCGCTCCGACGTCACCCTTGTCCGCCATCGCCTTGCCGGCGGTCTCGGTCCAGTCCTTGACCGCCTGGTCCACGAACGGCGGCCACTGCCAGCTGACGTCGACCGTCTCGCCGATCTCGGCGAAGGTCTGGTTGACCTGCTGGTCGCCGAAGAACGCCGACTTCTGGCCGGCGAACGCGGGGTCGGCCAGCAGCGCCTTGGTCGCCGGGAAGAAGTTCTGGACACTGTTGAACATCTTGGTGCTCTCGGGATCGGTGTTCAGGAACTCGGCGAACTTGGCCGCCGCGATCGCGTTCGGGGTCCCGGTCATGACCGCGGTGGTGGATCCGCCCCAGTTGCCGGACACCGGCTTGCTCGCGTCCCACTGCGGCAGCGGCGCCGCCCGCCACTTGCCCGCGGTGGACTTCGCGCTGCCGCCCAGGAACACCGGGCCCCAGGCCGCGGTCAGCCAGGTGGCGTACTTGCCGTTGTTCAGGCCCTGGAACCAGGTGTCGGTGAAGTCGGGGTCGGTGGCGATCACGCCCTCCTTGGCCAGGCCGCCCCAGTAGTCGGCGACCTTCTTGCTGGCGGCGTCGTTGACGGCCAGGCCGACGGTGGTGCCGTCGACCGAGTACGCCTTGGATCCCGCCTGCCACATCAGGCCGTGCCACGCGCCCTGCTCGTTGGCCGCCATGTCGGTGAGGTACACCTTCGGGTCCGCGGCGTGCAGCTTGCGGGCCGCGGCGGCGAACTCCTCCCAGGTCTTGGGCACGTCGATCTGGTATTTCTCGAACAGGTCGGCCCGGTAGAGCATGCCCATCGGGCCGGTGTCCTGCGGGTAGGCGAGGACCTCCCCGTTCGGGCCGGTGACCTGGTTCCAGGTCCAGTCCACGAACTTGTCCTTGATCGCCGCCGCGCCGTACGGGCGCAGGTCGACCAGGCTCTTGGTGATCGAGAAGGTGGGGATGTACTGGAACTCGATCTGGGCCAGGTCCGGCGCGCCCTTGCCGGCCTTCAGCGCGGTGCGCAGCTTGGTGTACGCCTCCAGGCCCTGGCCGGCGTTGACCACGTTCACCTTGATGGCCGGGTACTTCGCCTGGAAGAGCGCCACCTCCTTGTCGATGTTGGGCACCCAGGTCCAGAAGTTGAGCGTGGTGGGCGTGGTCATGGCCTTGTCGATGTCGGCCTGGCTGACCGTCGCGGCGGCGGCCGGTGCGGGGCTCGACGAATCCGAACAGCCGGCGATGGTGAGCGCCGCCACAGCGGCCACGGCGGTGGCGATCAACTGCCGCCGGTTAAGATTCTGCATAGAAGTCGGCATGTGAGTTCACTCCTCAGTGCGTTATCCGGCGGTCGTTCGGGCGCGCCGGTGCGTCTCCCGCGGCGCGGGAGTGATGGTGGCTTCTTCGTCGGCCGCATCTCATCCGGTCCCGGGTTCGCAGCCGGCGGGACGGTGGGTGCGGCCGATCGATTCGTCTGTCAGCGTTCTCCGTGCGCTGGTCGCGCTTCCCTCCCTGGTGCTGCTGTCGAGTCACGGATCACCAGCTGGTGCCGGTGTTTCGGCGGTGGGGCCGGCGGGGTGGCCGGGTCGTCGAGAAACTCGGCCAGATAGCGCAGGCCGGTCGCGGCCAGCTCCTCGTTGTCGGAGCTGACCGTGGTCAGCGGTGGCCACACGTGCGCGGCGACCGGGATGTCGTCGAAGCCGGCCACGCTCACGTCGCCCGGCACCGCCCGGCCCGCCGCGTGCAGCGCGTGGATCACCCCGATGGCCGTTTCGTCGTTCGCGGCGAAGATCGCGGTGACGCCGGGGTCGCGGGCGAGTGCCCGGCCGAGCTCGTGGCCGCGCGCGGCCGTCCAGTCGCCCTCGGGCGCCTCCGGGACGTCGGCGCCCGCCGCGACCAGGGTGTCGTGCCAGTGCTGCCGGCGCTCCCGCGCCGCCCACCAGCGCTGCGGCCCGGCGACGTGGTGCACCGTGCGGTGCCCGAGACCCAGCAGATAGCGGGTCACCTCCGCCGCGGCCTCCCCGCCCTCGGCCGCCCGCACGGACAGCAGGGTCGGTGCGTGCACGACCGGCGCCCGGCCCAGCGTCAGCACCGGCACGTCGGCCACCAGCGCCTCGTCGCCGTCCTCGATGGGCTCGGACAGGATGATCGCGTCGACGCCCTGGGCGAGCAGGCTGTCCATCGCGGCCGCCAGGCCACTCGAGTCCTCGCCGAACGAGTTGGCGATGCTCAGCGAGTAGTTGATGGCGCGCGCCTCCCGCTCCAGCGCGACCAGCAGCGATGAGGGGCCGAAGTGCGCGGTGCCGAGCGACACCACCCCGATCCGGTAGGTGCGGCCGGTCAACAGGGCCCGGGCCGCGCCGTTCGGCCGGTAGCCGAGCTGCTGCGCCGCGGCGAGCACCCGCTGCCGGGTTTCCTCGGTCACCTTCGCCCCGTCGGTGAACACCCGCGAGACGGTCCGCTGCGATACCCCGGCCAGGAGCGCCACGTCGGTGCCGCCGGGACGACGTCCCCGCCCCGCTGTCGCGTTCGTCATCGGTCCTCCAAGCTGCGGTATGGCTACGTAGCCAGGCCAATGTCTACGTAGCCATCACCAAAGTCAAGGGTTTCCCGCCCGGCTACGAGAATGTTTCCGGCTCTTGACGTTCTCGGTATGACTGCGCAAACATGACGCCGCAGTCATAGGGCTGCGTCACCCTTTATTCGGACGAGCGGCGGCGGGAGAGCCCATGACGCGGGGGCTGGGACGGGACGGTGGTTCGGCCACGCCCCGGAGCGCGGATGTGGCCCGGCTGGCCGGGGTCTCGCAGAAGACCGTGTCCCGGGTGCTCAACAACGAGCCGTACGTCTCCGCCGAGGTGCGCGAGCGGGTCCTGGCGGCCGCGGACCAGCTCGGCTACCGGCTGAACCAGGCGGCGCGGGCGCTGGCCTCCGGGCGGAGCAGATCCATCGGCGTGGTCTCGCTCGGCACCGCCTGGTACGGCCCCGCCTCGCTGCTGGTCGGCGTCGAGCGTGCGGTCCGCGACGCCGGCTACGCGCTGCGGGTGGTCAACACGGTGGAAGGCGACCCGGCGGGCGTTTCCGGGGCGATCCAGCTGCTGATCGAGCAGGGCGTCGACGGCATCGTCATCTCGGAGCCGATAGACGAGGGTGCGGGCACCGTCCGGGTCGGCGTGCCGGTCCTGGTGCTCGGCGCGCCGTCGGCGTTCGTCGCTCCCCAGGTGGTGAGCGTCGGGGTCGCCGCCGAGCAACTGGCGCGGGCGGCCACCGAACACCTGCTGGACCTGGGCCACTCCACCGTTCATCACCTGGCCGGCGTGCAGCGGTGGTATGCCGCCAGGGACCGGCTGAACGGCTGGCGGACCGCGCTGCGGGCCCGTGGCCGGGCCGAACCGCCGATCATCGCGGGCGACTGGACGGCCGCGTCCGGGTATGCGGCGGGCCGCGCGCTGGCCTCCGGCAGCGACGTGACCGCGGTGTTCGCCGCGAACGACGACATGGCCATCGGCCTGATCCGCGCGCTGCTGGAGGCCGGCCGGCGGGTGCCGGACGACGTCAGCGTCGTCGGCTTCGACGACATCCCGCTCGCCGCGTTCGTGACCCCGCCGCTGACCACCGTGCGTCAGCCGTTCGACGTCGCGGCCCGGGAGGGCGTCAAGCTCCTCGTCCAGGCCATCGAAAAACCGGACGCCGACCCGTCAACCGCGGTCGACCCGCCGGTGGAACTCATCATCCGCGCCTCGACAGCGCCCCCGCGCTGACCTTTCCCGCTCCCAACCCCCGCACGGCTCAGGACGGGCCTCGACCTGCTGGTCGAGGCGGCCTTCGCCGTGCCCACCCCCAGTCAAGAACATTCAAGGAGAGTTGTGAACAGACGAAGGCTAGGCCGGGCCGCCGGGGTCCTCCTCATAGCGTCCGCGACGCTGGTCGCACCCGCGGGCGCCGCCCAGGCGTACAGCCCGACCGGCGGGATCATCTACCAGCTCGGCGATGAGCCGTGCCTCAAGGGACGCGGCAACTGCGCGGTCTACCCGAAGTCGGCGCAGCTGCCGAACGGGCGCCTGGTCGCGTCGTTCGAGAAGGCCACCGTGGTGCCGGCCACGGGTGGGGCCGCCGGAGAGACGCTGCCGGTCTACTCCAGCGACGACTACGGCACCACGTGGCAGCCGCTGTCGGAGCTCAAGGCACCGGCGTATCTCTCCGGTGATCCCCAGTACGCGAAGTACACGAGCAACTGGACGAACCCGTACCTCTACGTCCTGCCGCAGACCGTCGGCAGCCTGAAGGCGGGCACGCTGCTCCTCGCGAGCATCGTGTCCGGTGACGACTACTACTACGCCGAGCACAAGGCCGCCGACCCGAACTGGACGCCGTCCAACGACGGAGACCGCAAGGACCTGGCGATCGCCCTGTTCTCGAGCACCGACGCCGGGGTGACCTGGAACGTCGTCAACGTCGTCGCGACCGGCGGATGGCAGGGCGGCAGCGCGGGCGCGGTCGGCCAGAACATCGCCGGCGCGAACACGCACAAGCAGGTGGATCCCCTCTGGGAGCCGTACCTGATGGTCCACGACGGCAAGCTCGTCTGCTACTACTCCGACGAGAACGACTATCTCAGCTTCGACCCGGCCACCGGGATCCCGAGGCTGGACCCGGACAACGACACGGCCACGGACTCACACGGCCAGATCCTCGTCCACAAGACCTGGAACGGCAGCAGCGCGACCTGGAGCGATCCCGTCGTCGACGTCGCGGGAATCACCCAGAACATGGGCGGCGGCAAGACGGAGATCGGGGGTGGCCGCCCGGGCATGACCAACGTCGTCCAGACGACGGACAAGAAGTGGTTCATCGCCTACGAGTACTGGGCCGGCGGGGCCAACGTCCGGTACAAGATCGCCGCTGACCCGCTGACGTTCTACGCCGACGGCGACGCCGCCGGCAAGGACATCACCGCCCTGCCGGTCGACGCGGGCTCCCGGGCGCTGACGACCGGCGGCAGCCCGGTCACCATCCAGCTTCCCGACGGGCGGCTCGTCTACAACGCCGCCGGCAGCGGCAGCGTCTGGGTCAACGAGAGCGGGCGCAGCGACGGCGCGTGGACCGAATACCAGACCACCATGGGGCCCGGCTACAGCCGCAACCTGCAGTACGTCGCGGGCACCGGCCGCGTGGTGATCCTGCGCAACCAGGGCACCTCCCAGATCGCGTACGGGGAGGTCGACCTCGGCCGTTCCGACGGCACCTACTACCGGCTGGTCAACAAGAAGACCGGCCAGTCGATCGGCACGGGCGGCAAGACCAACGACGCGAACCTCGGCAACCGCGACGTGCCCGACGTCGTCCTGGAGGCCACCGGCTCGGCGGCGAACAAGGACACCCAGTACTGGCACATGGTGACCAAGGCGGACGGTGCCCGCACTCTGCTGAACAAGTCGGGCGGCCGGGCCGCGGCCATCTGGACCGGGAACGCCACCGTCGGCCAGCGGATCGGCCAGTGGGTCGACGACATCGCGGGCGGCAGCTGGAACCCCGTCAAGACCGACGGCGGGTACTACAAGTTCCAGGCAGTCAAGAACACGGATGTGTACCTGACCGGCGCGTCCGCCGGGGCGGCTGTCACGTTGCAGAACGCGGCCGACGACGGCTCCCAGGAATGGCAGCTCGTGCCGGAGGCACCGGCCGTGGCCGAGCTGACCGCGGGCAGGCAGGCCGGCACGCTGATCGCGACGGACCCGATCGGGAAGGGCGCGACCGTGCCGCTCGACGCGACGGCGTCGGACCCCGCGGGCAACTCCCCGCACAAGAACGCGACCGGCCACGGCTACCTGGTGGCGGCCGACAACACGGTCACCGAGCTGGGCCCGGTCTCCTTCGACGCGAACCAGCGGGGCACCGTGCGGCTGCCCGAGACGGTCGCGGTCGGCTCGGCCTTCAGGATCGCCGTCACCTTCGACGGCACCCCGCTGATGTGGGACGCGGCCGTGCTGCGATCGGCTGCCAAGGTGCCGTCCGCGCCGGGCCGGCCGACCATCGCGGTCGCCAACACCGACATCAACCTCGCCTGGAAGGCGCCGGCCGACGGCGGTTCCCGGATCACCGGCTACCAGGTCCTGCTGACCCGCGACCCGCGAGTCGTGCTGACGCGGACCGTCGCCGCCGGTGCCACGAAAGCGACCTTCAAGAAGATGAAGCCGGGTCGGTACACGGCGAAGATCGTCGCGATCAACGCGGTCGGCAAGTCGGCGCCGTCGGCCGCCTCCGCCAAGGCGACGGTCACCAGCGCCGCCCCGGTGAAGCTCTCGGTCACGGTGAAGTCCCAGTGCACCAGCGGCACCGCCCGGGTCGCCGTGTCCGCGCTGAACAAGGCCGGTAGAAGGGCCGACATCACGCTCAGCACCGCGTACGGCTCGAAGAAGTTCGCCGGCGTCGCCAAGGGCAAGTCCGCCGCCAAGGTGTTCGGCTCCGGCAAGAAGCGGATCGGCGCGGGCAAGGCGTCGATCACCGGATACACGTACGTCGACGGGGTCAGCTACTCCAGCACCTACCTGGCGTCGTACGCCGCCCGCAAGTGCGGCTGACGGAAGGGACCGGACATGGAACATCGTTCACGAGGCCGCAAGGCCGCAGTGGGAGTGCTCGTCATGCTCCTCACCCTGCTCGGCTCCGCCGTGCCCGCCGTGCCCGCCGGGGCCGCCAGCCCGACGCCGCGCACGCTCTACCAACTGCCCGGCAACGCCCAGTGCACCAAGGGCTTCGGCAACTGCGTGGTGTATCCGAAAGCGGCGGCACTGCCGAGCGGGCGCCTCGTCGCCGCCTTCGAGAAGGCGACCGTCGGCCCGACCGGCACGGCAGCCGGCCAGGTCATCCCGGTGTACCGGAGCGAGGACGACGGCACGACCTGGCAGTGGCTCTCCGACGTCCGGGCGCCGGCGGCCATGTCGAGCAATCCCGCGTACGCCAGGTACACCAGCAGCTGGACGAACCCGTACTTCTACGTCCTGCCGCAGAACGTCGGCAACCTCACCGCCGGCACTCTCCTGCTCTCCACCGTGGTGTCCGGTGAGGACGTCTACTACACCGAGCAGAAGGCCGCGAACCCGAACTGGGTGCCGACCAACGACGGCGACCGCCGCGACATGGCGATCGCGCTGTACGCGAGCACCGATCAGGGTGCGTCCTGGAGCTTCCTGAACATCATCGCGACGGGCGGCTGGCAGGGCGGCAGCGCCGGCGCCATCGGCCAGCGCATCGCCGCCGCCAACACGACCCGGCAGGTCGACCCCGTGTGGGAGCCGTACCTGATGGTGTACAACAACCAGCTCGTCGCGTACTACTCCGATGAGAACGACTTCACCGGCTTCAACACGTCCACCGGCGCGCTGACCCTGCGGGCCGACAACGGCACGGCAGGTGACTCCCACGGGCAGGTGGTCGCGCACCGAACCTGGAACGGCACCACCGCCGCCGCGTGGAGCGCGCCCGTGCTCGACGTCGCCGGTCTCACCCAGAGCGTGGGCGGCGTCAACCAGATCGGTGGCGGGCGTCCCGGCATGCCCAACGTGGTGCAGACCAGCAACGGCCAGTGGATGCTGACTTACGAGTACTTCGGCGGCGGCGACAACGTGCACTACAAGTTCTCGTCGAACCCGTTGGCCTTCTTCTCCGCCGGTGGTGCGGCCGGAACGAACATCACCGCGCTGCCCGTCACCTCGGGATCCCCCGCGGTCGCGCCGGGTGGCAGCCCGGTGGTCATCCGGCTTCCCGACGGCCGGCTGGTCTACAACTCGAACGGCAGTGGCGACGTCTGGGTCAACCCGAGCGGCAGCAGCACCGGCGCCTGGACCCGGCAGCTCACCACCATCGAGGCGGGTTACAGCCGCAACCTGACCTACCTGCCCCGCAGCGGCCGGGTGCTGATCGTCACCGGGTTCAACACCATCCGGCACGCCGACATCGACCTCGGGCGTTCCGCCGGGGCGTACTACAAGCTGATCAACCGGCGCAGCGGCAAGGCTCTCGACGCCTACGGCGCCGGCCTGGCCGACGGCGCGAACCTCGTGCAGTGGGCGGACAACGGCGGTTTCAACCAGCATTGGCATCTCACCGACATCGGTGGTGGCTACCGTACGCTGCTCAACCGCAACAGCGGCCGGGCCGTTTCCATCTGGCAGACCAGCACCGCCGACGCCGCCCAGGCGGTGCAGTGGGTGGAGAACACCGGGCTCGACCAGGCCTACACTCTCGAGCCGGTCGGCGCCTACTACGAGATCCGCGCCCGCCACAGCGGCAAGCTGCTGACGGTCTCGGGCGGATCGGCCGCCGACGGCGCCGCCGTCATCCAGTGGCCGGACCAGAACCTGGTCGAACAGCAATGGTCGGTGGTGCAGGTGTCGAGCTAGTCGCCGACGGCATCCGGCCCGGGGAGTCCGGGCCGGATGCCGTCGCTACTGGGCGACCTTGAACAGGTTGTTGAGCTGGTTGTTGACCTCGGTGAGTGAGCTGACCGGCTCACTGCCGATGTAGACGGCGTCGAAGCGGGGTATCAGCAGCGCCGTGATGTCGGCGGCGTTGGTGGTCACCGGGAAGAGGAAGGTCGTCTTGTCGGTGACCTGGTCGGTGAAGGGCGTGACGTCGAGGTCACGCTCGGCCTTGTTGTAGGCGATGGCCTTCTCGGTCGCCTCCGGGCGGGCGGGGAACACCACGCCGGACTCGCCGATGATGTCCTGGCACTCCGCGCCGGACATGAACTTCACCCACTTCGCCGCGTCCTCCGGCTGTTTCGACATCGTGGTGATGGAGTCGGCCAGGCCGTTGAACATCGAGGCCCGCTTGCCGGTCGGGCCGATCGGGGTGGGTGCGATGCCGATGTCGAGCTTCTTGCCGGCCGCGTCGGTGAGCTTGCTGAAGGTCGAGATCATCCACGATCCGCTGAGGCCCATGGCCGCCATGCCGGACTGGATCTGCTTGTCCGAGCCGATCGCGTTGCTGCCACCGATCTCGGCGTAGGTGGACATGTATCCCTTCTCGGCCAGCCCGAAATACCACTTCAGGGTGTCCTGGAAGGCCGGCTGGTCGAGGTTGAACCGGGTGCCCCAGGGATTCCGGTCGGTGGCCTGCCAACCGGCGCTGCCGGTGAACGCCGACCACTGGGTCTGTCCCCAGCCGGCGCCGCCGGACCCCTCGGCGGCCAGGCCGTGGGTCTTGACGCGGGTCTTGTCGAAGCCGGGCTCGTCGCCGCGGACACCGTTGACATCGATGGTCAGGTGGGCGACGAGGTCCTCGAACGTGCCGCCGTCCTGCGGGTTCCACGCGAGGTTCTGCAGCTGGGCCGGGTCGACGCCGGCGGCTTTGAGGGCCGCCTTGTCGTAGAAGATGGCGATCGTGTCCCAGTCCTTCGGGGCGCCGTACCGCTTGCCGTCCTGGCCCTTCCAGAGCTCGGCCAGGCCCTCCTGGTAGTCGCCGTCCCGGATGTCGCTGGTCGGGGCCAGGTCGTCCAGCGGCCGCAGCACCTTGAGGTCGACGTACTGGGCGAACCGCGCCAGGTGGTCAGTGAAGACGTCCGGCGCGGCGTCCGCGATGAAGCCGGCGGTCAGCTTGGACCAGTAGGTGTCCCAGCCGTACTGGGAGATGTTGATCCGCAGGCCGGGGTTCTGCCGCTGGAACGCGTCGGCGCACTTCTGGTAACCCGGTTGCTGCCCCGAGTCCCAGAGCCAGTATTCGATGACGCCGGCGGTGCCGCCCACGCCGGCCGAACCGCAGGCGGTCAGCAGGCCGAGCGTGAGCGCCGCCGCGCCGGTCTTGAGACGGGTGAACATCACGGCCCTCCTCACTTGATTCCGCTGAAGCCGATGGAGTTGACGATGCGTTTCGCGAAGACCATGAACAGCAGCAGCATCGGCAGGGCGGCGACCAGGGTGGCCGCCATCAGGCCGGACCAGTCCGGCCCGGTCTGCGGGGTCTGCGACTTGAACACGCCGAGCGCGACGGTGAGCACCCGCGACCTGTCGGTGTAGCTGACCATCAGCGCCCAGAAGTACTCGTTCCAGGTGGAGATGTAGGTGAGGATGGCCAGGGTCGCGATCGGCGCGGTGGACATCGGCAGGATGAGCCGGAAGAACACCCGGACCTTCGAGGCGCCGTCGATCAGCGCCGCCTCCTCCACCTCCTTCGAGATGCCGAGGAAGAACTGCCGGAGAAAGAACACCGCGAACGGGGTCATCAGCATGCTCGGCAGCGCGATCCCGAGCAGCGTGTCGACCAGGCCGAGCTGCTTGATCAGGACGAAGTTCGGCAGCAGCGTGAAGATCGCCGGGATCATCAGCCCGGCCAGGAAGAAGGCGAACCACTTCTCGCGGTTCCGCCACTCCAGGCGGGCGAAGGCGTAGGCGGCCATCGCGGAGAAGAACACCTGCCCGGCCGTGACCAGTGTGGACACGACCACGGAGTTGAACAGGTACCGCCAGAAGTTGATCGGCTGGCCGGCGCCGCCGGCGTCGATGGCCTCCTGGCCGGTCTGCAGGCCGAAGACGCGCTGGAAGCCGCCCCACGACGGCTGCACCGGCAGCAGGTTGTCACTGCCGGCATAGAGCGCGTTGTTGCTGGACAACGCGGTGCGGAGCATCCAGTAGAAGGGGAACAGGCTGGCCAGGATCACGAGGACCATGAAGAGCCAGGCGAGCGCGCGGCCGAAGCTGAACTTCTTCGGTTCCGGCGGGTCGACCGTGCGCGCGGGCGGTGTCGGACCGACCGTGGTGGCCGGGGGAGCGGTGTCGATGGCCATGGCCCCTCCTCAGTTCAGGTCGGACGTGTCGGCCCGGGTGACCCGGTACTGGACGAAGGTGATGACCACGAGCACGATCAGCAGCGCCACCGACATCGCGGAGGCATAACCGAACTGGAAGCGACCGAACGCCACGTCGTAGATGTAGTACTGCAGCACCCGGGACGAGTCGACCGGGCCGCCGCGGGTGGTGATGGCCACGGTGTCGAACACCTGGAACGAGCCGACCACCGTGATGATCAGGACCAGCGCCAGGACCGGGCGTAGCAGCGGCACGGTGATGCTGCGGAACATCCGCGGCTCGCTGGCGCCGTCCATCCGGCCGGCCTCGTACATCGTCTCGGGGATGGTCTGCAGCCCCGCGAAGATCAGCAGCGCGGTGTAGCCGACGTGCCGCCAGACGTTGATGAGCGCGATGGTCGGGATGACCCACGTGTCGGAGGACAGGAACGGGATCCGGTCCAGCCCGATCGCCGCGATGAGGGTGTTCCCGATGCCGAGCTGGTAGTCGAGGATCCAGAGGAAGACCATCGCGGCCACCACATTCGACACCAGGTACGGCGCCAGCACGATGCCGCGCAGCCAGGTCCGCCGGGTGAGCCGCTGCATCATCACCGCGATGACCAGCGCGACGATCGTCTGCAGCGCGATGTTGACGACGACGTAGTAGACGGTCACCCGCATCGAGTTCCAGAACACCGGGTCCTGGGCCATCCGGATGTAGTTGTCGAGGCCGTTGAACTCGGGCGGCGTCAGCAGGTTGAACCTGGTGAAGCTGAGGTAGATCCCGCGCAGGGTCGGCCACACCATGAAGACGAGAAAGCCGATCAGCGCGGGCAGGATGAACAGCAGGGCCAGGCGGGTGTCGTCGCGCTTGCGTTGTGGTCTGGCGGCTCGGCCGGTTCGCCCCGGCTCGGTGGTCGTGGTGGTCACCATCGCTTCTCCTTCGCCGTACCTGCTCCGGAGGTATTTACAACCAGATTGAAAATATTCCCTGGTGGCCGAAGTGACAAGGGTCACTCGTAAGCTGGTGGGATGGTGCACCCCGGCAGATCTGGACGCTCGGTGGCCTTGTCTCCGGGAGAGCTGGCCGTGGCCCGGCATCTGCTCATCCACGGGCCGTCGACCCGGGGAGACCTCGGGGACAGGCTCAATCTGTCGTACGCGTCGACATCGCGCGCCGCCCGCGCCCTGATCGAGGGGGGCATGGCCTCCGAGGCCCTGGTGCCGGAGTCGGTCGTCGGCCGGCCCCGCCAGGTGCTGACCGCGGTGCCCGGTGCCCGCCACGTCGTCGGCTGCAAGCTCACCGCCGACACCGCGTACGGCGTGGTCTGCGACATGTTCGGCACGGTCAGGTCCACGGCCCGGGCGGCCCTGCCGGCGCCGGCGGCGGACGGCGCCGTTCCGGTCGAGGGCACGGCGAAGGTGATCGCCCAGCTGACCACCAGGCTCGGCCGCCGGGTGCCCACCGTCGACGGCATCGGGGTGGCCCTCGGCGGCATCATCAGAAACCGATCGATGGTGCGCGAGGGGACCTTCCTCGGCTGGCGCGACATCGACCTCGCCACCCCGCTCGGCGAACGGACGGGCCTGCCCGTCACCATCACCAACGACGTGACCGCGCTGGCCCGCGAACAGCTGTGGTTCGGCGCCGGCCGCACCCACTCGACCTTCGGCCTGATCACCGTCGGCGCGGGCCTCGGCTTCGGCGTCGTCCGGGAGGGCGTCGCCGTCGAGGAACTCATCGACAACGGCCACCTGCTGGCACACACCCCCGTGGACACCCGCGGGCCACAGTGCAGAATCGGCCACACCGGCTGCGCGGCGGCCTACCTCAACCGCGACGACATCGAGCACCACGCCTCGGTCGCCGCGGGCCGGGCCGTCACCTTCGGCGAGCTGATCCGGGCCCGCGCCGCCGGGGACCCGACCGCCGCACACTGGCTGGACGGCGCCGCCCGGGCGCTCGGGCACCTCGTCGCCACGTTCGCCGGGGCACTCCAGACCTCCTGCGTCGTCCTCGCCGGCGAGGACGTCGCCACCCTCGCCGGCACTCCGGCGATGAACGACGTCATCGCCGACCGGCTGCGACCGGGACGCGACGAGACCCAGCGCTGCGCCCTGGACATCATCACCACCCCGCTGACCTTCAACGACTGGGCCCGCGGCGCCGCCGTGGTCGGCATCCAGAACGCGCTCGGCGCCACCTGACCAGGGGAACCCGCCGCCGGGGACCGCGGGCATCGCGCCCCGGATGCTTCACGGTGCCGGGTCGGTGTCGCTCTCGGGCGGGCAGCAGCAGGCCAGGTAGCTCCGCAGGTCGGCGAGCCGGGCGGCGATGGTGGTCGGGTCGGCGCGGTAGCGCACCAGTTTGCCGTCGCGGGCCGACCGGACCAGCCCTCCGCGTTTGAGGAGGGACAGCTGTTCGGAGGTGGTGGATTGGCCGAGGCCGCAGGCGTCGGCGACCTCACCCACGGTCAGTTGGGTGCCGCCGGCGAACAGCAGCATGATCTGTTGGCGGGTCTCGCTGGCCAGGGCTTTGAGGAAGTCCTGGGTCGGCCCGTCGACGGTGGGTGCGCTCATCGGCTTCCAGTCTCCTCCACGACATCACTTCGTCTTTTCCCGAAATGACGATACCTTGTGCGAATGAGTATCGCTGATGTCGCCGTGATCGGCGGCGGGCAGGCGGGCCTCGCCACCGCCCACGTCGCCCGCTCCCGGGGTCTGGTCCCGGTCGTGCTGGACGCCTCGGCAGGCCCGGGAGGGTCGTGGCCGCACTACTACGACAGCTTGACCCTGTTCTCCCCGGCGAGGTTCTCGTCGCTGCCGGGCCTGCCGTTTCCGGTCGCCCCCGACCGATATCCGCTGCGCGACGAGGTGGTGGACTACCTCACCGCCTACACGGCACGGCTGGACGCCGAGGTGCGGTTCGGCCAACGGGTGGCGCGGGTGACCCGGTCGACGGGCGGGTTCACGGTGTCGACGACCCTTGGGACGGTGGTCGAGGCCCGGGTCGTGGTCGCGGCCAGCGGCGGGTTCGGCGCACCGTATCGGCCGCCGCTGCCGGGCCTGGACGGGTTCACCGGCACCGTGCTGCACGCGGCGGACTACCGCGAACCGATGGGGTTCGCCGGTGCCCGGGTGGTTGTCGTGGGTGGCGGGAACTCGGCGGTGCAGATCGCGGTGGAGTTGGCCGAGGTCGCCCGGGTGACGGTGAGTGCCCGGCGGCCGGTGCGGTGGCAGCCGCAGCGATATCTGGGCCGCGACTTTCACTGGTGGTTGGCCCGCGCCGGCGTGGACACCGCCTGGTGGGGGCCTCGGCTGGCCGGTGGGACGGTGCCGGTGATTGACGACGGCCGGTACCGGGCGGCGGTACGCGCGGGCCGACCGGATCGGCGGCCGTCGTTCGCCCGCCTGGACGGCGAGGTGGTGGTGTGGGCCGACGGCACCCGCGAACGGGTGGACGTGCTGCTGTTGGCCACCGGCTACCGGCCGGATGTCGGCTACCTGGCCGGAGCCGGCGGACTGGACGCCACCGGTGCCCCACTGCACCGGGCAGGAGTGTCGGCCACGGTGCCGGGCCTGGGATATGTCGGGTTGGAACGGCAGCGCAGCTTCGCCTCGGCCACCCTGCGCGGTGTCGGCCGCGACGCCGCCCACGTGCTGAGCGTGCTCGCCCGCGACCGCGCGGCGCATGCGGCTGCCGCCCGGTGAGTGTGAGTGTGCTGGTCGTGGGGGTGCTGCTGATCGCCTCGATGACGGCGGCCGGGACCGCGGTGACCGTCGCCGACTTCCGCGCTCTCGCCGCCCGGAGGGTGGTCCTCGCGGTCGCGGTCGCGGTCAACGTGCTGCTGGTGCCAGGGCTTGCGGTGGTGGCCTGCGCGGTGGCCGGGCTGGCGCCGTCGGCCACGTTGGGGATCGTGCTCGCGGCGGCGGCCCCGGGTGGCGGGACGGGGGCGTTGCTGACCTTGCACGCCCGTGGTGATCTCGCGCTGGCCGCGGCCCTGCAGGGAGTCCTCGCGCCGCTGGGCCTGCTGAGTGCGCCGTTGTGGGCGGAGGTGTCGGGGCACGACGTAGTGGCCTCGGGGTGGGCCGGTGCCGGCCTGGTGGTCGGTGGCCTCGCCGGTCAGCTCGCGCCCCTCGCACTGGGGATGTGGCTGCGCCGGCGGGACCCGGACCGTGCCGCTCGGGTGCATCGGGTGGCGCGGCGGGTCGCCGATGTGCTGCTGGCCGGCCTGGTCGGGTACTTCGTGGTCACCGCGGGCGGCCAGTTGCCGGCGTTGGGATGGCCGCCGATCGCCGTGGCCGTGCTGCTGGTCGGGGTGTGCCTGGCGGTGACCATGATCGGCTGGCTGGGCCGGCCGGCGATACGGCGGGCGGTCGCGATGACCAGTGCCGTGCGGAACCTGTCGCTCGCGTTGTTCTTCGCCACCCCGGCCGGTGTCGGGGTGGTGGTGGCGCTGCTGGCCTACGGCTTGGTGATGTACGTCCTGTCGGTGCCGGTCGCGGTCCGGCTCGGACGCACCGTGACCGCCTGATCGGCCGGCGTCGGCATTCCCGCGCGGGCGAGGGTGCCGACGCTGTCGCTGCCCTGGTCGCTGTCTTGCGGCAACGACGAGGCGGCAGGCGGCGACCAGCGTCGTGGTGTCGACACGCTCGGGGGGCCTTGGCCGGCTGCGCGGTCCGGCCCGCGGCGCCTCAGCGGTTGGGCGGAGCTGCCAGCTGGTTGCACAGTCGAACCATCTGGTTGTATGGTCGAACCATGCAGAGTGGTGAGGCCGACGCCGCGCAGGAGGCCCTGATGCGGTTCGTCCGTAATTTCGGCCTCCATCAGCCCGACCGCACGCCATGCGGGCAGCCACTGCCGGTCTCCGAGGCATACGCCATGGCGGAGATCGCCCGCGAGGGCCGGATCCGTCAGGTGGAGCTGGCTCGCCGGTTGTGGCTGGAGAAGAGCACCGTCAGCCGCCTGGTCACCAACCTGGCCGGCCGGGGCTGGGTGCACCGGGAAACCGCCGAAGGCGACGGCCGCGGCGTCCTTCTGGTGATCACCGACGCGGGAGCCACCGCCGCCGCCCGGCAGGCCGACGCCCGCCGCGAGCGGCTCACCGCCCTCCTCGATCGGGTAGCCGATGACCAACGCGCCACTGTGGTGCGCGCGCTTCAGACCCTCGCGGAGGCCGCTGTTGAACCGTCCTGACCACCCCCGGGCCCGTCGAGTCCTGCTCCTGGCTGCCGTCGCCACTGCCGTTGCCCTGAGCAGCGGCTGCGCCGACGCGTCAACGCCGGCACCGGCGACCTCCAGCCGTCAGGCCGAAATCGCCGAGCGCGGCGCGTCCGTCATGCCGTTCAACCTGGAACGCACCACCCACCAGTTCACCAAGACCGACACCGGCGGCGTGCAGACCGTGATCGCCGACGATCCGCAGGACGCCACCCAGATCAACCTCATCGGGCAACACCTGACCGCAGAGGTCGACCGCTTCCGGCGCGGTGACTTCACCGACCCGGCCCGCATCCACGGCAACGAAATGCCCGGCCTCGCAGCGCTACGCGCACATGGCGGACGAATCACCATCGACTACCGAACAATCCCGGACGGCGGACGCGTCACCTACACCACCAGCGACGCCGAGCTTCGCCAGGCGCTGCACCACTGGTTCGACGCTCAAGTCAGCGACCACGGCCAGCATGCCACTGGCTAGCCACCCGCCCATCCGTGCCGGGCGGCGCCACTTCCGGTTCTCGCCGCCGGGCACCGGACGACCACCAGCCTCATGCGGCCCGGCCGGTGGGCAATCCCGCCCACCGGCCGCTCCCCGGCCGGGTTACCCCATCCGCTTGCAGATCATCGGGTCGTCCTTGGACACGAGCGCCACATCGACCTTGCCGAGCTTCTCGCGATCGAGCGGGTGGAAGAGGCTGAAGTAGAGGCGGCTGCCCGCGGGCATCTTCGCGGGCGTGATGATGAATTCGAACTGGTAGTCGGGCGCCTTCACCTCGGCCCGGTACACCTCGTCGGCCTGGGGCAACTCGGCGTTCCTCGGCACGCACCGCACGTGGGTCTTGACAGCCGCCGCGATGCCGGCGCCGGCCAGGGCCCGCTGCAGGGCCTCGGGATCCTGGATCTGCTTGGAGCTCAGCGTCAGCTTCACCTTGCTGTCCGGTGCCTTGCTCAGCGTCCAGCCCACCGGCACCATCGCCACCGGCGCGGTCGTCTCCACCGGCCCGGCCGCCGCCGCGGTCGGAGCCTCGGTGGGCTGCCCGCCGGCCGACGGCAGCGCGAACGCGACCCCGGCGGCCGCGGCGACGGCGGCCAGGCCGGCGCCGGCCACACCGAACGCGGTCCGGTTGCGCCGCCGGGCCCGGCCGCGCCGCAGGATGTCCTCGACCGGCCGATCGAGCCGCACCGGGGAAACGGTCTGCCTCATCGCGTCCAACACCTCATCGTCGTTCATATCCGATCTCCTAACTGGCGACGGACACGAACTGTGCCCGCAGGGTTGCCGTGGCACGAGACAGATGGACCGCTACGGTCCGCGCGGAGATGCCGAGCGAGGCGGCTACCGTTTCGGTGTCGAGGTCGAGCCAGACCCGCAGCATGATCACCTCGCGCTGCCGCGGCGGCAGCCGGCGCAGGGCCGTCAGCAGGGCGGCGTCCACCCCGGACCCCTCATCGGCCGGCTGCACCCGGTCGTGACCGGCCAGGGCCACCTCGCGCCGGCGCCGGCGCCACCAGGACACCCGGGTGTTCAGCGCGGTCCGCACCACCCAGGCCGCCGGCGCCGGATGCCGGCTCACCTTGGGCCAGGAGGCCCAGGCACGCGCGAACGCCTCGGCTACCAGATCTTCGGCCAGCGCCCGATCAGCGACGCCCGCCAGGACGGTGCGCAGGCAGTCGCCCCGGCACCGCTGGTAGAAGTCCGTGAAGTCCTGCTGTTCTCGTTCCACACTTCCCTTACGCTCCGGCGCCCCGTTTCATTTACCGGCGACCGGAACAATCTCGCCCGATCCCCGTCACTGATCGCCGGTGGACGCCTGACCGAGCGGGCAATCCCACGGCGTGACCCGGGCGTGCAGGGCGAACCGGTCCGTCGCGGACGCGGGCGCGGCGACCTCCGGCTCCACCGCGATGAGCACCAGCGGGTCCGCGGCGGCGTCGTTCACCTCCGCGCCCGGCCCGGCCACGAAGAGGGCGATCACGGCGGCGAGGGAGACGAGCGCGGCGCTGAGAGCTGTCCTGATCCGCATGCCTCAAGGGTAGACAGCCCGCGCGGGCTCAGGGGTGCCCTGTCGTTACCCCTCTCAGCGGTGGGGCCTTTGAACCGTGAGCGCCGGTTTTCCGTATGGATCGGCACCGGACGGGGTGTGCGGTGAACGGGAGGATGCTCATGACGGCTGGTCCTGTTCGGGTCTGCATCGTGGGCGCCGGCCCGCGGGGGCTGTCGGTCATGGAGCGGGTCTGCGCCAACGCCGGGCCGGCCGCCGTGGAGATTCACCTGGTCGACCCGTACCCACCGGGGCCGGGACGGGTGTGGCGGACCGCGCAGACCCGGCAGTTGCTGATGAACACCGTGGCCTCGCAGGTGTCGATGTTCACCGATGACACAGTGGAGATGGCCGGGCCGGTGGTCACCGGGCCGAGCCTGTGGGACTGGGCCCACCGGCTGGTGGGTCCCGGGCTCGTGACGGTGGAGCCGGGCTGGGCGCGGCACGAGGCGCTGCGCCTGGGGCCGGACTCCTACCCCAGCCGGGCGCTCTACGGCGTCTACCTCGGCTGGGTCTTCCAGCAGCTTCTCGACCGGGCACCCGCCGGGGTGTCCGTGCGGTGCCACCGGGCCCGGGCCGTCCGGCTCGAGGACCGCGGAGCCGACCGTACGCAGCGCGTCTGGCTCGATGACGGCACCTCGATCGACGGTGCCCACGCGGTCGTGCTGACTCAGGGTCACCTGCCGGCCGCCCCCACCGCACCGGAGCGTGTGCTGCGGGGGTTCGCCCGCCGCAACGGCCTGCGGTACATCCGGCCGGCCAACCCGGGGGAGGTGGACCTCACGGCTGTCCGTCCCGGCGAGCGGGTCTTCCTGCGCGGGCTCGGCCTGTCCTTCTACGACTACGTGGCGTTGCTGACGGTGGGGCGCGGCGGCGTATTCGAGCGGGCCGGCGGCCTGCTGCGCTACCGGCCGAGCGGCCTGGAGCCGATGATGTACGCCGGATCCCGCCGGGGCGTGCCCCACCGGGCCCGTGGCGCGAACCAGAAGGGTGCGTTCGGCCGGCACCAGCCCCGGGTGCTGACCGCCGAGGTCGCCCGCCGGCTCCGCGCGGCCGGTGGTGTCGACTTCCGGCGTGCGGTGTGGCCGCTGATCGCCAAGGAGACCGAGACCGTCTACTACGCCACGCTGCTGGCCGGCCGGCTGGGGTCGTGCGCGGTGGAGCTGTTCCGGGAGATGTACCTGCCGCTGCCGTGGGGCGGGGCGGCCGAGGAGGACCTCCTGCAGAAGTTCGACGTGCCGGCGGCGGCGCGCTGGGACTGGCAGCGCGTCACGAACCCGCTGGCCGGGCGCGACTTCGCCGACCAGGCCGCGTTCCGGGACTGGGTGCTGGACGACCTGCGCGCCGATCTCGCCGAGGCCCGCCGGGGCAACGTCGGCAGCCCGCTGAAGGCGGCCCTGGACGTGCTGCGCGATCTGCGAAACGAGATCCGGCTGGCGGTCGACCACGGTGGGCTCACCGGCCGGTCCCACCGGGACGACCTGGACGGCTGGTACACGCCGCTGAACGCGTACCTGTCGATCGGGCCACCCGCCCGCCGGGTCGAGGAGGCGATCGCGCTGGCCGAGGCCGGCCTGCTGGAATTCGTGGGCTCGCGGGTGCGGCTGACGACCGACCCGGCCGGGCGGTGCTTCGTGGTGACCTCGGCGTTCGCCACGGGTGACCGGCTCCGGGTGACCACCCTGATCGAGGCCCGGCTCGGCGAGGTGGATCTGCGCCGCACGACCGACCCGCTGCTCAGGGACCTGCTGCGGACGGGGCAGGCGCGCACCCACCGGGTCGCCGACGGCCGGGACGGCTGCTACGAGACGGGAGGCCTGGCGGTGACGACGCGCCCGTACCAGGTGCTCGACGCGGCGGATGCGCCGCATCCGCGCCGGTTCGCCTTCGGCGTGCCGACCGAGTCCGTGCACTGGGTGACCGCCGCCGGAATCCGGCCGGGGTCGGGCTCGGTGAGCCTGTCCGACGCGGACGCCATCGCCCGCCGGGTGCTCGGGATCGACTCCGGCGACCGGCAGGATACCGACTCTGGCGTCCGGTCCCCGGCGAACGCGTCCCGGCTCGTGGATCAGGCGGTCTGACCGCGATGGCGGCGTTCGACGAACTGGACTCCGGTCTGCTCGCCCCGGCCTGGGTCGGCACCCGGGTGGAGGCGCTGACCACCGACCGGGCGTTCCTGCAGGCGATGCTGGATGTCGAGGTCGCACTCACCCGCGCCCAGGCCCGACTCGGCACGGTGCCGGGCAGCGCGGTGGACACGATCGCCGCAGCGGCCGTGGCCGCCGACTTCGACCTGCGTGAGCTGGCGGTGGCGGCCCGCGCGTCGGCCAATCCGGTGGTCGCGATGGTCGAGGGTCTCGTGGCGCGGGTCGCCGCGGCCGATCCCGCGGCCGCGGACTTCGTGCACCGCGGCTCGACCAGCCAGGACGTGCTCGACACCGCGTTCATGCTGATCGCCTCCCGGTGCGTGCGGGTGATCGGCGACGATCTCGCCCGGGTCGCGGCCGCCGCCGCAGCCCTGGCCGCCGAGCACCGCGACACGCCGATGGCCGGGCGCACCCTGGCCCAGCACGCGGTGCCGGTGACCTTCGGTCTCAAGGCGGCCGGATGGTGGCAGGGCGTCAACCGGGCCGCGCTCGGGCTCCGCCGGGTGGCCGACGTGGACCTGGTCGTCCAGCTCGGCGGCGCGGCCGGCACGCTGGCCGGCTATCTCGCCTATGCCGCCGAGGACGTCGATCCGGACGACTACGTGCCGCGGTTGCTGGAGGCCTTCGCCGCCGAGGTGGGCCTGGCGGTGCCGGTGCTGCCTTGGCACACCGACCGGACCTCGGTGGTCGAGCTGGGCTGGGCGCTGGCCACGGCGACAGGCGCGCTCGGCAAGATCGCGATTGACGTCCGGGCCCTGTCCCGGACCGAGATCGGCGAGCTGGCCGAGCCCGCAGCGGAGGGCCGCGGCGGTTCGTCGGCGATGCCGCAGAAGCGCAATCCGGTGCTGTCGGCGCTGATCATCGCGGCGGCGCAGCAGATCGGCCCGCTCGCGGGCGGGCTGTCCCAGGTCATGCTGGCCGACGACGAGCGGCCCGCCGGGGCATGGCACGCCGAGTGGCAGCCGCTGCGGGAATGCCTGCGCCTGGCCGGGGGCGCCGCGCGGGCCGCGGCCGAACTCGTCGAGGGGCTTCGGGTCGACCCGGGACGGATGCGCGCCAACCTCGATCTGACGGGCGGGCTGATCGTCGCCGAGCGGGTCGCGGCCGCGCTGACTCCGCTGCTGGGCAAGGCGGCCGCCAAGCGGGTGACGGCCCGGGCGGCGACGGCCGCCGCCACCGGCGGCCGCGGTTTCGCGGCCGAACTCGCCGCGGCCGGGGAACTCGCCGGCAAGGTGCCGGCGGGGCTTCTCGACTCGCTGGTCGATCCCCTGCGATACCCCGGGGCGGCGGGCACTCTGGTGGACCGGGCTTTGGCGCACAGGCGTGTCGAAAAGCGCTGAACATCGGCGTTGCGTGGCCATTGGAGAACGCTGCGTCAATTAAACATTTATGGCACTTCCGCAGGTGAACTGTCCGGGTCCGTGGCCCGTATTGGCGGCTGGGAGGGCAGATTCTGTGGACGCGCCGATCGTGGTCAGCGAACTGTATGAGGTGGCTCCGGGACACGAAGCCGACTTCTATAGTTGGGGCACCGCCCTGGTGGGGGTCATCGCGCAGGTCGACGGTTATCTCGGCGGGGACGTACGCGATCCGGAATGGACCGAAGGCGAGTGGCAGATCGTCCACCGCTGGGCCGACCGGGAACTGGCCACGGAATGGGAAGAATCGACAACCAGGGCCCGCTGGATCGAGGCCGCCCAGGACTTCGCCCGGCCGCGTCCGTCCCGGGAACGCCCGGTCAGGGCGCCCGCCGCGCGCGCGGCGGAGCCGCTGGAAGCGCCCCCGGCGGCACCGTCGCCGCCCATACCGCCACCGAAATGGAAAATGGCGGTGGTGACCCTGACCGCGGTGTTTCCGCCGGTCCTATTCTTCAACGTGACGCTTATTCCGCAGTTGAGCGATGTGTCCGTCGTGGTGCGCACCCTGGTGCTCTGTGTCGGCGTCACCATCGTCGTCACGTACGTCATGATGCCGCGGCTGATGCCGCTCTTCAAAGGATGGCTCAACTCCACCGGCGGCCGGCGCCGGACCGGCGCACCGGCCGGTGGCCCGGCGCAGCCGGAGGCACCCGAGGTGCTCGATGAACCCAGCACCCCGGCCGAGGCATTCCCGCGTTTCCGTCCCGCCGAACCGATCAGTAACCGCAGCACCCGGAGGACACAACCCGAAACCCGCACCATGACCCTTGACCCGACGGACCCCTACCCGAGGCGAAATCGATGAGAACTCTGCTGGTGGACAACTACGACTCGTACACCTACAACCTGTTCCAGCTGATAGCGCGGGTGCAGGCGGACGAGCCCGTCGTGATACGCAACGATGAGTCTGTCGATATCGACCTGACCGAGTTTGACAACGTCGTCGTCTCGCCCGGCCCCGGCGACCCCCGCAACGGCCGCGACTTCGGCATCTCCGCCCGGATCCTGGCCGAGGCGACCATCCCCGTGCTCGGGGTGTGCCTGGGCCACCAGGGCATCGGGGTGGTCGAGCAGGCGGAGCTCGGCCTGGCCCCCGCGGCCCGGCACGGCTATCTCGACCACATCCGGCACAGCGGGCGCGGCCTCTTCCGGTCGATACCGCAGGACTTCACCGCCGTCCGCTATCACTCGCTGGCCGTGCGGGAGCCGCTGCCGCCGGCGCTGGAAGCGATCGCGTGGGCGGCCGACGGCGTCCTGATGGGGCTCCGGCACCGCACCCGGCCGCTGTGGGGCGTGCAGTTCCACCCCGAGTCCATCCTCACCGAGCACGGCGAGCGGCTGCTGACCAACTTCCGCGACCTCACCCGCAAGCACCGCCGAACGGGCCGGCTGCTGAGCCTGGGCTGGTCGTCCCGTACCGCCGCCGCGCCGCCTGCCGCCAAGCAGCCCGCCGCCAAGCAGCCCGCCGCCAAGCAGCCCAGTGGCACGCTGCCGGTCGGCAAGCCGCCCACCGTCAGGCCGTCCGTCAGGCGGCAGCCGGCGGCGGCGCTGGAAAACGGTCTCACCGACCGCGGATACCGGCTGCACAAGCAGATCATTCCGATGGAGGTGGACGCCGAGGCCGCCTTCGCACAGCGGTTCGCCGCCGCCCGGCACGCGTTCTGGCTCGACAGCTCCCGGGTCGGACCGGGGGAGGCGCGGTTCTCCTACTTCGGGGACGGCACCGGCCCGCTCGCCGAGTTCGTCCGGTACGACGTGCAGGCGGCTGCGGTGCAGATCGACCGCCACGGCCAGCTGTCGTCGCTGATCGCCGGCAACGCCTTCGACTATCTCCAGCGCGAACTGGCCCGGCGCCGGGTCGACGACCCCAGCCTGCCGTTCGACTTCACCGGCGGCTACGTGGGCTACTTCGGCTACGAGATGAAGGCCGAGTGCGGTGCGGTCAACCGGCACCGGGCGGCCACGCCGGACGCGAGCTGGCTGTTCGCCGACCGGCTGGTCGTCGTCGACCACCAGGAGCACGTCACCTATGTGCTGTGCCTGGCCGAGGACACCCCCGCCGCGAGCGCCGAGGCGGCCACCTGGCTGAAGCGGACCGCCGGGTTCCTCCGTACCGTGCCGGCCCCGGCCCGGCCCGCCGCGCCGCCGGTGCCCGGCACGTCGTACGCCGACGTCACCGACGTCGAGCCCTGGCTGGTGCGGGACCGCGCCCAGTACCTGGCCGATGTGGCCGCGTGCCAGAGCCTGCTGACGGCGGGGGAGAGCTACGAGATCTGCCTGACCAACGGCGCCTGGCTGCCGGCCCCTGACGATCCGTTCGAGTACTACCGCGCGCTGCGCGCGATCAACCCGGCACCATACGCCGCCTTCCTCGAATTCGACGGCGTGGCCGTCGCCAGCGCCAGCCCGGAGCGCTTCCTGAAGATCACCCGGGACGGCGTGGTGGAGACCAAGCCGATCAAGGGTACGGCGCCGCGCAGCGCGGACCCGGCCGAGGACGCCCGGCTGCGGGACTCGCTCGCCGCCGACGCCAAGACCCGCGCCGAGAACCTGATGATCGTCGACCTGCTCCGCAACGACCTCGGGCGGGTGTGCGACGTCGGTACGGTGTCCGTGCCGTCCCTGATGGCCACGGAGAGCTACGCCACCGTCCATCAGCTGGTGTCCACCGTCCGGGGGCAGCTGCGGGCCGGCGTCGACGCCCTGGACGCGGTCCGCGCCTGTTTCCCCGGTGGCTCGATGACCGGCGCACCCAAGCTCCGCACCCTGGAGATCATCGACTCGCTGGAGACCGAGGCGCGCGGTGTCTACTCCGGGGCGATCGGCTTCCTGTCCTGCAACGGCACCGCCGATCTGAACATCGTCATCCGCACCGCGGTCTTCGTCGGCGACCGGATGCACCTCGGCGCCGGCGGGGCGATCGTCCTCGACTCCGACCCCGCCGCCGAGTACGACGAGATGCTGCTCAAGCTCGTCGGGCAGATGCGCGCCTACGGGATGCCCGGCCGCGAGGCGGTCGAGCCGGGCACGGCGGCGCGGGGACAGCGATGAACGTCGCCGCTGATCTCGCCCGGTTGGCCGGCGAGCGTGGCTGGTCGCCGGCGCCGGCATTCCTCGACGGGCACCGGACCTGGACCCACGGCGAGGTGCACGACCTGGCCGCCCGGGCCGCGACCGTCCTGGGCGAGCATGAGGTGCGACCCGGCGACCGGGTCCTGCTGGCGCTGCCGGACAGCATCGGGTGGGTGGTCGCGTTCCTGGCGGTCGCCCGGCTCGGCGCGGTCGCGGTGCTGGTCAATCCCAGCCTGCCCCGGGCCGACCACGAGTTCATCGCGGACGACTGCGCCGCGGTGCTGTGCCTGACCGGCGAGGAACTGCGGGACCACTTCGCCGGCCGGCGCTGGACCGGCATCGACGGCCTGCTCGCCCGGGCGGCCGGCGCGGAACAGGCCGGCGCCTGGGCCGGCGACGAACGGTCGCCGCTGTACCTGCAGTACACCTCCGGCACCACGGGCGAGCCGAAGGGCGTCGTGCACCACCACGGCGACCTGCGGATCTATCACGACGCGGTGGCGGGCGAGGTGCTCGGGGTGCGGCCGACGGACGTGACACTGTCGGTCTCCAAGCTCTTCTTCGCGTACGGCTTCGGCAACGCCTTCGTGTTCCCGCTGTTCTCCGGGTCGTCGGCGGTGCTGCTCGCGGCCCGCCCGACCCCCGAAATGATCATGGAAGCCGTGATCCGGCACGGGGTGACCCTGCTCTACGCGGTGCCGTCGGCGTACGCCGCCCTGGTCGACCGGGCCGAGCCGGCGGCCTTCGCGACGGTCCGCGCGGCGGTCTCCGCCGGCGAGTCCCTCCCGGCGGCGCTCGGGGAGCGAACCACCGTCCTGCTCGGCGCCCCGGTCTGCGAGCAGATCGGCTCCACCGAGGCCGGGCACGCGTTCTGCGCGAACTCGCCCGACGACAACGTGCCCGGCACCGTGGGCCGGGTGGTCCCCGGCTACGAGGTGGAGTTGCGGGACCGGCAGGGCCGCCCGGTGCCCGACGGGGAGTCCGGCGAGCTGTGGGTCCGCGGTCCCACCCTGCTCCGGGGGTATCTGAACCGGCCGGCCGAGACGGCGCGGACGCTGGTGGACGGCTGGCTCGCCACCCGCGACCTGGCCTGCCGCCGGCCCGACGGGACGTTCCGCCACCTCGGCCGGGTCGACGACATGGAGATGGTCGGCGGCATCACGGTCTCCCCGGCGGAGGTGGAACGGCTGTTCGCCGAGCACCCCCTGGTGCGCGAGGTGGCCGTCGCCGCGGTGCCGGATCATCTCGGCGCCACCAAGCTGCGCGCCTTCGTCGTGCCGGCCGGGCCGGTCGGCGACGCGGCCGTCTTCGAGACCGAGCTCATCGGCCTGGCCCGGGGGCGGCTCGCGTCGTTCAAGGTGCCCAGGACGGTACGGGCGGTGACGCACCTGCCCCGCACCGCGACCGGCAAGCTCCGCCGGCACATCGTTCGCACCGGCGCCTGGTGATCAGGCGCCCTACCCACTCTTGTCCGTAGCGACCAATGACCAGAAGGAGAAAGCACATGGCGACCAAGCGCGGGTTCTACATCGGGGAGATGTTCGAGCGCGCGGCCGCCCGACACGGCGCCGTCCGGGTCACCCTGGACCGGGTCCTGGACGTGGCTCCCGGCGCCGGACTCGAACACACCTACGTGACGCTGGCCGAGCTGGTCGGCGAGCTGGCCGCGCGGCTGAGCGCCGCCGGCGTACGCCGAGCGGACCGGGTGGCCGTCTACAAGTCCGACAACGTCGACCTCGCGCTGCTGACCTGCGCGCTCTCCCGGATCGGGGCGGTGCCGGCGCTGCTGTCGCCCTCGCTGACGCCCGGCGTCGTCGCCAAGCTGCTGCAGCGCATGGACCGGCCCTGGCTGATCAGCGACCCGGCGAAGCTGACCGGCGAGCTGGCGCCGTCCGAGCTCCCCGCGCTGACCCGCGACGTGATGCTGGTCGGCGCGGGCGCCAAGGTGCAAGCCGAGCGGATCGCCGGGATCGCCCTGGAGACCCTGGCCGGCGCGCCGCGGCAGCCGGCGGTGCGGCTCGACCCGAGGGAGCCGGCGCTGATCACCCACAGCTCCGGAACCACCGGCCTGCCCAAGCTCGCCGTGCACTGCCCACAGGCCCTGCGGAACCGGCTGCTGCCGCAGCAGGTGATGGGCTGGCCCAGCCGGGGCGAGACGGCCGCGCTGTGCATGTCGTACGTGCACTCGCGCTTCTACCACGCGCTGGGCGTCTTCCTCGGTTACGGCAGCCCGCTGGTGCTGATGGTCGACCACGACCCGGCGCTGGTCGGCCCCCTGCTGGCCAGGACCCGGCCGGGCATCGTGGAGACCCACCCCAACACCTTCGTCCTGTGGGAGGAGCTCGCCGCCGCGCCCGGCGGCCCGCTGGCCAACGTCGGCTTCTACGGCAGCACCTTCGACGCCATCCACCCGCGCACGATCCAGCGGCTGCTCGGCGCCTCCCGCCGGCCCGCCGCGGTGCTCACCCAGCTCTACGGGCAGAGCGAGACCGGCCCGGTGGTGGCCAGGTTCTTCACCCGCAAGGGCGCGGCCAAGGCGAACGGCCGGCTGGTCGGGATCGGGCTGCCCGGCTTCACCCGGGTCCGGGTCGTGGACGACAACGGCCGGCGGGTCCGGGCCGGCGTGCCCGGGCACATCGAGGCACGCACCCGCGGGCGCATCCTGACCTACCTGGGCGGCGAGGAGCAGTACACCAAGCAGCTCTCCGGCGGCTGGTGGCGGATGGGCGACGTCGGCTACCGCACCCGGTGGGGCGGCCTCTACCTGACCGACCGCGAGATCGACCAGATCGACGCCGTCGACAGCAACCTGGAGCTCGAGGACATCCTGATGTCCCGGCTGGAGGAGCTGCGCGAGATCGTCATCGTGCCCGGCCTGGACGGCGGAGCGGTCCCGGTGGTGTGCACCAGGAACGACCAGCCGCTGGACCCGCAGCGCTGGCGGGACGCCGTCGCCGGCCTGCCGGCGCTGGCCGAGCCGGTGGTGTGCCGCTTCGAGGACCTGCCCCGGACCGGCACCTGGAAGATCAAGCGGGTGGAGATCGCCGAACTGCTGCGCGAGAGCCAGTCGCTGAGCCGGAACTGGATCGCGAGTTGAACCCGGTGCTCGTGGTAGGCGCCGGCCCGGTGGGCCTGACCGCGGCGCTGGCGCTGCGCGCCCGCGGTCTGCCGGTCGACCTGCTGGAGGCGGATCCCGAGGAACGGGCACGGCCGGGCAGCCGGGCGCTCTTCGTGCATCGCCAGTCGCTGTCCACACTGGACCGGATCGCGCCGGGTCTCGGCGAGCGGATCGGCGGCTACGGCGTGGTGTGGCAGACCCGGCGCACCTTCTATCGCGGACGGCAGGTCTATACCAAGAAGGTGCACCGGAACGGCGCCGCCGGCCCGCCGCCGTTCAGCAGCCTGCGCCAGGCCGACACCGAGCGGTTCCTGCGCGCCGCCTGCGTGGACGCCGGGGTGCGCTTCCACTGGGAGGCGGAGGTGATCGGCGTCGAGAGCACGGCGACGGCGGTCACCGTGCGCGTGAACGACGGCAGGCGATTCCAGGCCAGTCACCTGGTGGCCGCGGACGGCGCCCGGTCCGCGGTGCGCGGCGTGCTGGGCATCGCCCTGGCCGGCGCCCGCACCGAGGGATCCCACGTGGTGGTGGACATCGCCGACCGGGAGGGCGCGCGGGGCCCGGTCGAACGGGTCTTCCACTACGAGCACCCGGGGGTGGGCGGCCGTACCGTCCTGCGCGTGCCGTTCCGGGGCGGCTTCCAGGTCGACCTGCAGTGCCGTGACGACGACTCGGTGGAGGACTTCGGGACCGAGGCGGCGGTCCGGGACTGGCTGCCCGGGGTCATCGGGGACGGCTACGCCGACCGGGTGCTGTGGATCTCGACGTATCACTTCCTGCAGAAGGTCGCGGAGTCCTTCACCGACGAGCACCGGCGGGTGCTGCTGGCGGGCGAGGCGGCACACCTGTTTCCGCCCTTCGGCGCCCGCGGCATGAACAGCGGGATCGCCGACGCCGACGCGGCGGCGGAGGCGATCGCCGGCGCCGTCCGGGATCCGGGCGAAGCCACCGGACTCGTCGACGCCTACGCCGAGACCCGGCGTGCCGCGGCGGTCTTCAACAGCGCCGCGGCCGGCACCGCGCTGTCGCACCTGCGACCGCGCCCGCTGATGCGGGTCAAGCAGCGGACGGCCGCCGCGCTGGCATCGGTGCTGCCGGGCTGCGGGTCGTGGCTCGAACACGCGCCCTACGGCCCGCGCCACGGCCCGCCGGCCGATCCCCAGCGGAAATACTGAGTCTGGTCGCTATCCGGGTCAGGCAGGCGGCGCGGGCTGGTAAGCGCCGACTGCCATCCGGGTGGAGACGGCGATCCGGTTGTACGCGTTGATGACGACCGCCGCCCAGATCACCGCCGCCAGCTCCGCCTCCTTGAAGACCTCGGCGGCGGCCTGGTAGACCGCGTCCGGAACCCGGCCGTCGTGCACCAGGGTGATCGCTTCGGTGAGCGCGAGCGCGGCCCGCTCGCGCTCGGTGAAGAACGGCGTCTCCTGCCACGCGTTCAGCGCGTAGATCCGCTGTTCGGTCTCGCCCCGGGAGCGGGTGTCCTTGGTATGCATGTCGAGGCAGAACGCACATCCATTGATCTGCGAAGCGCGGATCCTGACCAGTTCGAGAAGCTCCGACTCGACGCCGGCCGCGGTGGCCGCCGCGACGGCCTCGCGGTGCAGCGCACCCATCGCCTTTGATACGTCCGGGGTGATTTGTTTCAGCGCTACCCGGGGGAGGGCGGTGTCAGTTGTCATTTGACCATGATACGTCGCGCGGGGTGGCTTTCCCGGGGTCGTTCGGCACGGCCCGTGGCGCACTGTGAGAAAGGTCGAATCTCGTGGAGAAATTGAACCGCTGGCCGTTGTCGGCAGTGCGCGTCGCGGGCCCTGTCGCAGGCCCCGCCGCGGCCTGCGATGCTGGTCCGATGGCGGAACTGAACGGGCGGCCAGTCGGCGTGGAACAGCTGCAGACGTTGGCGCTGACCAACTTCGGGCACTTCACCAGCTTCCGGGTGGACGACGGAGGTGTGCGCGGCCTGGCGCTGCATCTGGCCCGGCTGGAGCGTGACTGCCAGGCGGTTTTCGGCGTTCCGCTGGACCCGGATCGGGTCCGGCGTCTCATTCGGCGCCTGGTGCCGGCGAGCGGCGCCGTGACCATCCGGGTCACCATTTTCGACCCGGCGACCGACCTCGCCCGGCCGGCCGGCGCGAATAGTCCGCAGATACTCGTCACCCGGCGCCCGGCGGCCACCCTGCCGCTGGCGCCAATGACCGTTCAGTCGGTTTCCTACGTCCGGGACGCGCCCGAGATCAAGAGCGTGGGGCTGTTCGGCACGATGCGCCAACGGCGTATCGCGCAGCTCAACGGATACGACGACGCGCTCTTTGTCGACGAGGCCGGAAACGTTTCCGAGGGCGGCACCTGGAACGTCGGATTCTTCGACGGCGAACACGTCGTATGGCCGGAGGCGCGCTGCCTGGCCGGCATCAC
Source organism: Actinoplanes sp. ATCC 53533 (assembly GCF_003947245.1). NCBI lineage: Bacteria > Bacillati > Actinomycetota > Actinomycetes > Micromonosporales > Micromonosporaceae > Actinoplanes > Actinoplanes sp. ATCC 53533. The sequence goes on from NZ_QHHV01000210.1 coordinate 131,403, forward strand.
GATGCGGCTGCTCCAGAACTCCCCACGGAAGATGAAGACCACTCCGGTTTCCCTGGGGGAGTTGGGATCGATGCCGGCCGCCTTCGCCACCAACTCGGCGGTCGGCGTACGCGCGATCACCCGGATCGACGACCTGACGTTTCCCGCCGGGAGTGAGCTGCTGGAAGCCCTGCGCATGGCCTACCGGGGAGTAGCGCCGGAGGCCGTGTGAGCCGAGCCGGCACGCGGTATATGTATCGATCGGGCATCGATGAATTCCCTTTGCCCTACGGGGTTGTTCCGGGCGTGGTGGCGGACGATACTGCATCGGCCGAAAGGCGCCGCCGGTTCTCTCGCGCGGTGCCCCAGGCACACGACAATGCCATTTCGAAGGGACCAATTCATGACTGCGACCGCCACTGTCGGGCAGAAGCCGATGATCGTCACCGCGCTGCTGTGCTTCTTCCTCGGCGTGCTCGGCGTGCACCGCTTCTACGTCGGCAAGGTCGGCACCGGGATCCTGCAGATCGTCACGTTCGGCGGCTTCTTCGGCATCTGGCCGCTGATCGACTTCATCATGATCCTGATCGGCAAGTTCACCGACAAGCAGGGCCAGCCGCTGGCCCGCTGAATCTCGCCGTGACAACGGGCGGCCACCTGACCAAGGTGGCCGCCCGTCGCCGTCCCCGCCGGGGTGGACACCCGCGACCTGGGTAGTGGGCCGGCGCCTTCCGGTAGCGACCGTGGGTGCTGTCGGCGGCGGCCGGCGCTGCCTAGCGTCGAGGCCATGATTGAAGTGCATGAGCTGGTCAAACGGTACGGCTCGACCACCGCCGTGGACGGGCTGTCGTTCACGGTCCGGCCGGGGCGGGTGACCGGATTCCTCGGTCCGAACGGCGCCGGCAAGTCCACCACGATGCGGATGATGATCGGGCTGGACCGCCCGACGACGGGTACGGCGACGATCAACGGCCGGCCGTACCTGGCGTATCCGGCCCCGCTGTGCGAGGTCGGCGCGCTGCTGGAGGCGCGCTCGATCCATCGCGGGCGCAGCGCCCGCCGCCACCTGCTGGCGCTGGCCCAGACGCACGGGCTGCCCGCCGGGCGGGTGGACGACGTGCTGGCCGCCGCCGGACTGGCCGCGGTCGCGAACCGCCGGGCGGGCGGCTTCTCGCTCGGCATGGGCCAGCGCCTCGGCATCGCCGCCGCGCTGCTCGGCGATCCGGCCGTGGTGATCCTGGACGAGCCGGTCAACGGGCTGGACCCCGACGGCGTGCTCTGGATCCGGACGCTGCTCAAGGAACTGGCCGCCGGTGGGCGTACGGTCCTGGTCTCCAGCCATCTGATGAGCGAGATGGCCGTCACCGCGGAACACCTGTTGATCGTCGGCGGCGGCCGGTTGCTCGCCGACACGACCGTCGACGAGCTGATCGCCCGGGTGGAGACCGGCCGGGTGCTGGTCCGGTCGCCGGAGGTCACCGCGCTGGGGGAGGCCCTGCTCGGGCGGGGCGCGACGGTGACCGGCCTGGAGCGCGGGCTGGTGGAGGTCGACGGCCTGGCCGCCGAGGTGATCGGGGCGATCGCGGCGGAGCAGCACGTGGTGCTGCACGAGCTGACCCCGCGCCGGGCGTCGCTGGAGCAGGCCTACATGGAGTTGACCCGGTCATGAGCGCCTACCGGGTCACCTTTCCGCGGGTCGTCCGCGCCGAATGGACCAAGCTGTTCGGGCTGCGTTCGACGTGGGTGGTCGCGGCCTCGACCGCCGTGCTCGCCGTCGCCCTGGCCGGCGCGACCGGGTGGCACTCGCACCGGGCCGATGCCCAGGGCGCCTTCCTCGGCATCGACCTGTTCTCGCTGGTCCTGGGCGTATTCGGGATCACGATGATCACCGGCGAATACGGCTCCGGCCTGGTCCGGGCGACGTTCGCGGCGGTGCCCCGCCGGCTGCCGGTGCTGCTGGCCAAGGCGGTCGTCCTGGCCGCCGCGGTCGTGCCGCTCATGCTCGCCGTCAGCGTCGTGTCGCTCGGGGCCAACCGCCTCCTCGCCGGGCACGCCGGGGACGCCGAGCACGCCGGGCCGGCCGGGTCCGATCTGGTGTGGGCCACGGCCGGCGCCGCGGCGGCCCCGGTGGCGCTGGCCCTGATCGGGCTCGGCGTCGGCGCGCTGCTGCGGCACACGGCAACCGCGATCACCGTGTACGTGCTGTCCGTCCTGGTCCTGCCGGCGCTGCTGCAGGCCGCGCTGCCGGAGCGACTGGGCACCGACGTCGTCGGCTACGTGCCGGTCGCCGCCGCTCAGGCGATGTACACCGTCGGCGGCGACAATCCGTTCCGGATGCTGGCGCCCGGAACGGCCGCGCTGGTCGTCGCGGCGTGGGTGGTGGCCGCGCTGGCCGCCGGCGGCATGGTGCTGTGGCGGCGGGACCCGTGAGAATGGACCGATGAGGATGCGCGAGGTCGCCGCGGCCGCCCGGCGCCATCCGCGCGCCGTGGACGCGGCGGTGGCCTTCGCCGCCGCCGCTGCCTGCGGGATCATCCTCACCGGCCGGACCGGCGCCACTGTCGACCCGGCCGGCCCGCTGGACTGGGCGTCGGTCGTCCTGCTCGCGGTTCCGCTCTGCTGGCGGCGCCGGGCGCCGGTCCCGGTCTTCTGGTCGGTCCTGGTGCTGTTGGTCGCCGTCCAGATGCTCGGCGCCCAGTCGCCGGGCGGGCTGTTCGTGCCGCTGATCGCGCTGCACGCGATCGCCCGCCACCGCCCCGCGCGCTACGCGTGGCCGGCGGCCGTCGCCACCGCGGTCCTGCCCGGCCTCGGCGACCGGCTGGACGGCGGCCGGGTCTGGGCCGTCTTCGTGGCGGTGTCGGCGATCACCGTGGCGGTCGTCGCGGTGGGCATGAACCAGCGCACCCGCCACGCCTACCTGAGCGAGCTGGAGTCCCGGGCGGAGCGGCTCGAGCGGGAGGCCGACCAGCAGGCCCGCCTGGCGGTCGCCGAGGAGCGGGCCCGGATCGCCCGCGAGATGCACGACGTGATCGCCCACCACCTCGCCGTGATGGTGGCCCTGGCCGACGGCGCGGCGGCGACCCTGCCCCGGGCCCCCGAGCGCGCGGCGGGGGTGATGACCCAGGTGTCGGCCACCGGACGGCAGGCCCTCGGCGAGATGCGCCGGCTGCTCGGGCTGCTCCGCAGCGACGTCGGCGGCCGCGCGCCGCAGCCCGGCCTCGGCGACCTCGACGCGCTGATGGACCGGATCCGGGCGGCCGGGGTCCGGGTCGCGCTCGCCCGCGAGGGCCTGCCCGGCCCGGCGGGCGCCGGTGCCGGCCTGGTCGTCTACCGGATCGTCCAGGAGGCGCTGACCAACACGCTCAAGCACGCCGGCCCCGGCGCGAGCGCCGAGGTCCGGCTCCGCTTCGGCGCGGACGGCGCCGACATCGAGGTGATCGACGACGGTGCCGGCCGTACGGCGCGCCGGCCGGGCGGCGATCGGCACGGCCTGACCGGGATGCTGCAGCGGGCCACGTCGTACGGCGGCCGGCTCGACGCCGGTCCCCGAACCGGGCCGGGCTGGCGGGTACGCGTACACCTGCCGTTCAGCGCCGACGGGTGCGTTCTTCCGGGCGCCGGCCGCACCGAACTCCGCGCATGACCGTCTCCGTGCTGCTCGTCGACGACCAGCCGCTGCTGTCGCTGGGCTTCCGGCTGATTCTGGAGGCGCAGCCGGACGTCACGGTCGTCGGCGAGGCGGGCGACGGCGCGCAGGCTGTCGCGATGACCCGGGCGTTGCGGCCGGCCGTGGTGCTGATGGACGTCCGCATGCCGGTGCTGGACGGCATCGAGGCCACCCGGCTGATCGTCGATTCCGGCAGCCCGGCCCGCGTGCTCGTGCTGACCACCTTCGACCTGGACGAATACGTCTACGCGGCGTTGCGCGCGGGCGCCAGCGGCTTCCTGCTCAAGGACGTGCCGCCGGCCGACCTGGTGACCGCGATCCACGCGGTCGCCGGCGGGCACGCGGTGGTGGCGCCGGCCGTCACGCGCCGGCTGATCGACGCCTTCCTTCCGCATCTGCCCGACCCGGCGACCGGGCGCTCGCTCGCCGACGAGGCGCTGCACCGGCTGACCGGCCGCGAACGCGAGGTCCTCGAACTGGTCGGCCGCGGCCGCTCCAACACGGAGATCGCCGACGCGCTGACCCTGTCCGAGGCCACGGTGAAGGCGCACGTCGGACGGCTGCTGGCCAAGCTGCGGTTGCGTGACCGGGTGCAGATCGTGGTGTTCGCCTATGAGCGGGGCGTCATCGCCCGCGGCGACCGGGACGGCACCGCGTGACTGCGGGACGCCGTACCGATCAGGATTCGAGAAGTGGTGGCCACGGCCCGCACCTAGCATGGCTGTCATGACGACGAGCAAGACCACGAGGACGCACCGGCGGCCGCCCGCGCCGCACAGCACCGCGAGCCACGATCTGATCCGCGTGCGGGGCGCGCGGGAGAACAACCTCAAGGACGTCAGCGTCGAGATCCCGAAGCGCCAGCTGACCGTGTTCACCGGGGTCTCCGGCTCGGGCAAGAGCTCGCTGGTGTTCGACACGATCGCGGCGGAGTCGCAGCGGCTGATCAACGAGACCTACAGCACCTTCGTGCAGGGCTTCATGCCGACGCAGGCCCGGCCGGAGGTCGACCTGCTCGAGGGGCTGACCACGGCGATCATCGTCGACCAGCAGCGGATGGGCACCGACCCCCGCTCCACGGTCGGCACCGCCACCGACGCCAACGCGATGCTGCGGATCGTCTTCAGCCGGCTCGGGCAGCCGCACATCGGCTCGCCCAAGGCGTTCTCCTTCAACGTCGCCTCGATCAGCGGGGCGGGCGCGGTCACCGTCGAGCGCGCCGGGCGGACCGTCAAGGAGCGGCGCAGCTTCAGCATCACCGGCGGCATGTGCCCGCGCTGCGAGGGCCGCGGCTCGGTCTCCGACATCGACCTCACCCAGCTCTACGACGACTCCAAGTCGCTCGCCGAGGGCGCGTTCACCATCCCCGGCTGGAAGTCGGACAGCTTCTGGACGGTGCGGGTCTATGCCGAGTCGGGCTTCGTCGACCCGAACAAGCCGATCCGCAAGTACACCAAGCGGGAGCTCAACGACTTCCTCTACAAGGAGCCGGTCAAGGTCAAGGTCGACGGGGTCAACCTCACCTACGAGGGGCTGATCCCCAAGATCCAGAAGTCGTTCCTGGCCAAGGACCCCGACGCGATGCAGCCGCACATCCGGGCGTTCGTGGACCGGGCGGTCACCTTCAGCTCCTGCCCCGAGTGCGGCGGCAGCCGGCTCAGCGAGGCGGCCCGGTCGTCGCGGATCGCCGGGGTCAACATCGCCGACGCGTGCGCGATGCAGATCAGCGACCTGGCCGAGTGGATCCGCGGCCTGGACGAGCCGTCGGTGGCGCCGCTGCTGGTGGCGCTGGGCAAGATCCTCGATTCGTTCGTGGAGATCGGGCTGGGCTACCTCTCGCTCGAACGGCCGTCGGGCACGCTGTCGGGCGGGGAGGCGCAGCGCGTCAAGATGATCCGCCACCTCGGCTCGTCGCTCACCGACGTGACCTACGTCTTCGACGAACCCACGATCGGTCTGCACCCGCACGACATCCAGCGGATGAACAACCTGCTGCTGCTCCTGCGCGACAAGGGCAACACCGTGCTGGTCGTGGAGCACAAGCCGGAGACGATCGTGATCGCCGACCACGTCGTCGACCTGGGCCCGGGCGCCGGCTCCGCCGGTGGCGAGGTGGTGTTCGAGGGCACGGTCAAGGGGCTGCAGGCCAGCGGCACGCTCACCGGCCGCCATTTCGACGACCGGGCGGCCCTCAAGCAGTCGGTGCGGGAGCCCGCCGGAGCGCTGGAGATCCGCGGCGCGACGACCAACAACCTGCGCGACGTCGATGTCGACATTCCGCTCGGCGTGCTGGTGGTGGTGACCGGTGTGGCCGGGTCGGGCAAGAGTTCGCTGATCCACGGCTCGGTGTCGGGCCTTGCCGACGTGATCGCGGTCGACCAGACCGCGATCCGTGGCTCGCGGCGGAGCAACCCGGCCACGTACACCGGGCTGCTCGACCCGATCCGCACCGCGTTCGCGAAGGCGAACGGGGTGAAGCCGGCGCTGTTCAGCGCCAACTCCGAGGGCGCCTGCCCTGCCTGCAACGGCGCCGGGGTCATCTTCACCGACCTGGGGATGATGGCTGGCGTCGCCACCACCTGCGAGGAGTGCGAGGGCAAGCGGTTCCTGGCCGAGGTCCTGGAATACAAGTTCGGCGGTAAGGACATCAGCGAGGTGCTGGCGATGCCGGTCACCGAGGCCGAGGAGTTCTTCGGCGCCGCCGAGACGCGCACGCCGGCCGCGCACAAGATCCTCGAACGGCTCGCGGACGTTGGCCTCGGCTACCTCAGCCTCGGCCAGCCGCTCACCACCCTGTCCGGCGGCGAGCGGCAGCGGCTCAAGCTGGCCACCCGGATGGCCGGGAAGGGCGGCGTCTACGTCCTCGACGAGCCGACCACCGGGCTGCACCTCGCCGACGTCGAGAACCTGCTCGGCCTGCTCGACCGGCTCGTCGACTCGGGCAAGTCGGTCATCGTGATCGAGCACCACCAGGCCGTGATGGCGCACGCCGACTGGATCATCGACCTCGGCCCCGGCGCCGGCCACGACGGCGGCCGGATCGTCTTCGAGGGCACGCCGGCCGACCTCGTCGCCGCGCGAGCCACCCTCACCGGCGAGCACCTCGCGGACTACGTCGGGGCCTGACCCGGGGAATCTCCACTGTTCGCGTACCGGATGGGTCTGAGCCATTGATCTTGCGCGATGCGCGGGGTTAAGTATGGGAACCGTCGTCACCTGCGGGTAAGGGCTTTCCCCGGGCGACCCCTGGGCTGCCGCCCGGGCGGTCGCGCGATGGCTGCTGCCCGCACGGCTCGACTGCTCCGCCCCGGTCCGTCCCCCGGCAACGCAGAGGAGTCTCATCCCCCATGGCACGCTCCCAGCCACGCGACAAGAGATCGTTCATCCGCCGGCCGCTGGTCGTCGTGGGCAGCGCCGTCGCGCTGCTGCTGGCCGGGGCGGGCGCCGCCCTCGCCGCCCCGCCGGCCAGCCTGCCCGCCAACGCCGAATCGCTGGAGGTCACCTGGCAGCCGGCCTACGACTACGACACGAACGGCTGCTACCCGACGGCCGCCATCGGCCCCGACGGCACGCTCAACGGCGGCCTCAAGCCGACCGGGTCGCTCAGCGGCGAGTGCCACGACCAGTCGGACCTGGACAGCACCAACGGATACTCCCGCTACAAGTGCAACAACGGCTGGTGTGCCATCGCCTACGGCCTCTATTTCGAGAAGGACCAGGCGCTGGCCAACAGCAGCATCGGCGGGCACCGCCACGACTGGGAGCACGTGGTGGTCTGGGTGCGGAACGGCCAGGCCGAATACGTGTCGACCTCCGCGCACGGCGACTTCGTCATCCACGCCGCCGCCGGCGTCCGCTGGGAAGGCACGCATCCCAAGATCGTCTACCACAAGGACGGCGCGAGCACGCACGTCTTCCGCCTCGGCAACGCAGGCGACGAGCCGCCGGAGAATCACTACCACAACTGGCGGTACCCGACGCTGGTCGGCTGGAACGGCTACCCGGCCGGGGTCCGCGACAAGCTGAGCAACACCGACTTCGGCAGCGCGAACTTCGGGCTCAAGGACGCCAACTTCACCAACCTGCTCACCGAGGCCATGCCTGCCGGCCTCGCGTTCGTTCCTGGTGCTTGATCGCGTGTCTGGTGGCGGCTTCGCTGCTGGTTCTGCGTTCGTTTCCGGTGCTTGATCGCGTGTCAGGTGGCGGCTTCGCTGCTCGTCTCGCGTTTGTTCCTGGTGCTTGATCGCGTCCCCGGCGGCGGCTTCCTCGGCCGCCGCCGGCGGGTCGGGTCAGGTCTCCCGGAGGTGTGCGGCGACGGCGGCCCGGCGGGACACGCCGAGCTTGGCGAAGACGTGCGCCAGATGAATGGTGACGGTGTTCGGGCTGAGAAACAGCGCGTCGCCGATCTGGCGGTTGGTCAGTCCCTGCGCGGTGAGCTCGGCGACCTGCCGCTCGCGCGGGGTCAGGGCGGCGCCGGCGGCCCGCCGGGGCCGCCTGGCGTCCATGCGCCGCCGTTCCCGCACCGCGCGCTTCAGATGGCCGGTCGCGCCGCATGCCTCGAAGAGTGCGCAGGCGGCGGCGAACTGCTCGCGGGCGCGGTCCGGCGCGGCGAGTTCGGGCGCGGCGAGGATCTGGCCGGCGAGCAGGTGGGCCAGCCCTGCCATGATCCGGTCGCCGGCGTCGCGCAGCAGTTCGGCGCCGCGGAGCGCGGACTCGGCCGCCGCACCCCCATCGGTGGCCCGCAGGGAGTGTGCCCGCGCGACGTGGGCCAGCCCGGTCCGCCGGGGCAGCCCGGCGGCGTTGGCGAAGGCCCGATCGGCCCAGCCGGCGGCCTCGTCGGTGTGTCCCAGCGCCGCCTCGGCCGCGGCCAGGGCCTCGTACCAGGTGCTTCGCTCGAACGGGTCGACCCGCCGCAGGCCGGGTCCGCCGCCGCCGGACACCATCAGGTCGATGCAGGTGGCCGGGTCGCCGCTGAGGAGATGCGCCAGGCCGAGGGTGCCCTCGGCCAGCCCGCCGACGCCGTGCTTCTCCGCGTCGGCGCAGGCCACCGCTTCCTTGCCGGCGCGCAGCGCCTCCTCGACGTCGCCGCGGGCCAACGCGATCCAGCACTGGTTGCGCCAGGCCTGGCTGACCAGGTCGGTGCTGCCGGTCAGGTACGCCGCGTCGAGCTGGTCGTCCAGGAACGCGCCGGCCCGTTCCAGGTCGCCGAGCAGCAGGTGCGCCGCGCCGAGCATCGCGTGGATGTAGGCGACGCCGTGGCCCTGACCGGCCGCGCGGGTGATCGCGAGCGCCCGCAGCAGGTGCCGGATCGCGTCGCCCAACCACTCCTGGCAGGTCTCCGCCGCGCCCAGCCACATGATCGACTCGATGCTCTCGGCGAGGTCACCGTCCGGCAGGGCGTCGACGAGCTGGGCGGCCTCGGCCAGCCGGGTGGCGGTCTGCTCGGCGACGCGGCCGGCCATGTGATCGGCCACCACGCACATGGCCAGCGCCCAGGCCGTCGCCACAGCATCGCCGCGCAACCGCGCGGTCGTCAGCGCCTCGGCAGGCCAATCCCGGCCGGACGCGAGGCCGGGGTCGGGGCGGGGGCCGGGTGCGGGGCCGGGGGCGAGATCGGCTGCGTGGCCGGGTGCGAGGTCGGGCACAAGCTCGGGCGTCGGGCCGGGTGCGGGGTCGGGCGCGGAGTCGGGTGCAAGCTCGGGCGCGAGGCCGGGTGCGGCGTCGGGCGGGACGCCTGGCGCGGGGCCGGGGTCGAGGTCGGCGCGGATGACGACGCCGGTGGCCAGGCCGAGTTTGAGGGCCAGTGCGGCGTCGCTGTGCTGGTCCGGTTGCGTGCGCAGCTCGGCCAGGAGCTGGGCGCGGGCCTCGGCGTGCCGGCCGATGAGCCGCTCGATCGTCGCGCAGAACGCGGCGATGTCGGCGTGCTGCTCGGCGAGGCCGGCCGGTAGCAGCCGGCGGATCTCGTGCAGGGTCGTCCGGCTCTCCAGCAGGCGACCGCTGAGCCCGTACGCGCGGGCCCGCAGGGTCAGCAGATCCAGCCGGATCAGGATCGACTCGGCGACATCGGGCACCAGGCGCAACGCGACGGTCAGCCAGTGCGCCGCCGCGGCGGGAGAGTGCTGGATGGCGGCCGTGGCGGCGTCGCGGAGCACCTCGACGGCGGCCGGGTCGCCCGGTTCCGCCGAGTGTTCGATGTGGACGGCGATCTCGGCGGCGCTCGCACCGTCGGCACGCAGGGCGGCGGCCGCGCGGGCGTGCGCGGCGACCCGCCAGCCCGCCCCGGCCAGGTCGTAGCCGACCCGGCGCACCAGCGGGTGGCGATAGCGGAACCGGCCACCGGGCCCGACCCGGATCAGGTCGTGCCGGGCCAGGTCGTCGAGGTCGGCCAGCACCGCGTCCAGCGCGAGCCCGGTCGTGCGGGCGATCAGCCCCGCCCGGACGCCGTCTCCGGCCACGGCGGCGCCCTGGGCCACCAGCAGCTGCCGCGCGGTCAGCGCGGCGAACTCGCCGGCCAGCGCTGCCCGCACGGACTCCGGAACGGCACCCGTCGTCGCGGGCAGACCGCCGGGACCGGGGGAGCCGGGCTCCGGCTGGGCCGCCAGCGCCAGCAGGTAGAAGGGGTTGCCCGCGCTGGCCGCGTGCAGCCGCTGCCGGCGCCTCCGGTCGACGGTGGCCGGCAGCAGCCCGTCGGCGTCGGCCTCGCTCAACGGCCCCAGGTCGATCACCTCCACCTCCGGCCGGGAGAGCGCCCGCCGCAGCGCGGCCGGCGTCTGCCGCGGCCGGTGTGCCACCACGATCAGCACCCGGCCGGCCGGCCGATGCCGCAGCAGGAACTCCGTCAGCTCGGCGGAGCCCTCGTCGGCCCAGTGCAGGTCGTCAAGGATCAGCACCAGGCCACCGGTGCCGGCCAGCGCCGTCAGCAACGAACGCACCGCCCGGTAGAGCCGGAAGCGCTCCGCACCCACCGGCCCGGGCTCCACCCGGTCCGGGACGGCGCCGGACAGCGCGGGAAAGACGGCCCGCAAAAGATCAAGATCCGGTACGCCGAGCGCGGCCGGCGCCACCGCGCCGAGGTGCTCGGACAGCGCGTCACCGAGGATGCCGAACGGCACCTGCCGCTCGAACTCCGCGGCCCGGCCCGACAGCACCGACCAGCCGGAACGACGGGCATGCGCGGCGACCTCGGCCAGCAGCCGCGTCTTGCCGATACCCGGATCACCGACGATCTCCACGACCTGCGCCGGCCCGTCCTGCGCCGGCCCGTCCTGCGCCGGCCCGTCCTGCGCCGGCCCGTCCTGCGCCGGCCCGACCTGTACCGGCCCGTCCTGAGCGGGCCCGACCTGAGCCGGCCCCGCGGGGGTCGGACCGAGCAGTCCCGCGATCCTGGCGAACTCGGTCTCGCGGCCCACGAACGGCGACGCGGGATCGGCATAGCGCATTTGCCAGATGCTAGTGCCCCGGCCGTCGCTGAAGACTCTGCTCGCGGCCTCGGCCCTGGGGATCCGGCCGCCTGCCCTCTCGTCTTTCCTCTCGTCTTCTTGGAGCCGCCGCCATGAGCACCACGCACGATTCGTCGTTCCCGCAGGCCACCTCCGCCCCGGTCCGACCCGCCACGCTCGCCGCCGCCGTCTGGGGTGGCGTGCTCGTCTCGCTGCTCTACCTCGCCGGTGCGATCGCCATCTTCGTCCAGGGCAGAAGCTCGGTCGAGGCCTATGTCGAGCAGACCGTCGGTTCCGAACTGGCCGATCTGGTGAGCTCCACACCCGAGATCGATCAGGCCTACCAGTCGCTGGTCGTCAAGGCCGGGGTGGCGATCGGCTTCGGTCTGGTCATCCTGCTGTTCGCGGTGCTCGCCCGGAGCGGTGGAACGGGCGCCCGGATCGGGCTGGCCGTCGTGCTGGCGCTGGGCATGTGCGGTGGCAGCGGCCTGCAGATCGCGGAGTACGAGGTGCTGCCCGGCGCCAGCGTCGCGGTCGCCGCGGTCACTCCGCTGCTGTCGCTGATCACGATCATCCTGCTGTTCCTGCCGCCGACCAACAGGTTCGCGGCGGCTCGCAAGCACGCCCGGTAGCGGGCTCGCGCCGCCTCACTCCGGAGCCTGAGCGGCGCCTTCGAGGCTTCGGTCGTAGTGGGCGAAGCTCGTGGTGCCGCTCTGCCGAGTGTCGGCCTTGGCGCGGTACATGGCCAGATCGGCGAAGTGCAGGAGCTGGTCGACGGTGAGTTCACCCGGCCGGGAGACGGCGATGCCGATGCTGGCCCGCGGCCGCACCGGGGCGTCGCCGATCAGGACGGGGTTCCGCAGGTCGGCGACGATCCGTTCGACCACCGCCTGGGCGTTGGCCGAGCTCTCGATGTTGTGCAGGACGACCGCGAACTCGTCCCCGCCGAGCCGCCCGACGACGTCGTGACCGAGGACGTTGTCGCGCAGGATCCGGCTCACGGCGACCAGCAACCGGTCGCCCGCCTCGTGGCCCATCGTGTCGTTGACCTGCTTGAACCCGTTCATGTCCAGCAGCAACGCGGCGGTGCTCTGCCCGCTGCTCGCTCCCCGGGCGAGCGCCAGGCGCAGCGTGTCGTGCAGCTGTCGCCGGTTGAACAGCCCGGTGAGGGTGTCGGTGATGGCCAGCTCGTGGTTCTCCCGGGAGGCCAGGATCTGCCGGGCGACGACGACCGCGGTGATGGCGATGCCGCCGGCCACCACGCCGACCACGCGCAGCGGCAGGCCGCGCACCGAGAGCAGGAGCAGGACGTAGCTCAGGCCGATGGCGAGATACGGCAGGCCGCTGACCGAGCGGGCCCGCGGCGGTTCGGTGTCGAGCCGGTGGCGGCCGGCCTGCCGGCACTGGGCGAAGGCCGCCATGGCGAGCAGGAAGTGGCCCGTCATCCAGCAGGCGAACTGCCACTGGTCCGCGCCGGCCTGACCGCCGTGGCTCTGCCGGTAGCCGAGGATCACGTCGCCCGCGACGACGGCGAGCATCGCCGCGCCCATCAGCTTCGCCGGTTGCCGGGCGGACTCGGCGGCACCGCGGAACAGCACGACGGTGGCGCCGAAGATGAGGACCAGGTCGCCGGCCGGGTACGCCAGGGCGGCGGCCAGGGCGCCGCCGCCGATGTGTCCGGCGGTCAGGCCCGGTCCGATCTGCAGATACCACATCAGCACGCAGCCGGCGATTACCACGACGGCGGTGTCCAGCCACACCTTCTGTTGTTCCCGCCGGCCCTGCGTACGCATCGGCAGCAGCAACAATCCCGCCAGCAGCACCGGCCCGAACAGCAACCGCAACAGGTCCGCGGGAGACGGGAAGACGACCCCGACCGGATAGGCGGGACGCAGACATGAGGAGCCGAGCAGGAGCAGGAACGCGGCCGTGACCATGCCGAAGGCCCGGCGGGTCCGCCGGTCCAGGTTCCGGTGCCGCCACGCGCGGGCCGCGAAGGCGATGCCGAGCAGCTGATGGAGGCCGAGGATCACGACGGCCGGAAGGGGTGGCATCGTCCGCGAGCCGCCGCCGTACGCGAGCAGGGCCAGACCGGCTCCCAGGCTGGCGAACAATCCGATCGAGGCCCACCGCCAACCCCGGTCGCCGGTGTCCGCCGGCGCCGTACCCGTCAAGATCGTTCGTGCCGGCACGGGATCTCCTCCGGGTTCCGTCCTGCTCGCCGCCAGCATGTTCGGCCGGCCCGGGCCCGACCTGAGGCGACCGGGTCAGGTCCGGAAGCGGCCGACGGCGGTCTGCAGATCGCCGGCGAGGCCGGTCAGCTCGGTGATGGTCTGATTCGCCTCCGACAGGGTCTCGGTGGTGCTCCGCGCGGCGTTCGAGACCTCCGAGATGGTGCTGGCGATCTGCGAGGAGTTGCCCGCCGCCTCGCCGACGCTGCGGCTCATCTCGGCGGTGGTCGCGGTCTGCTCCTCCACGGCGGCGGCGATGGTGTTCTGATAGTCGTTGATCTGCCCGATGATCCGGCTGATCTCCTCGATCGCCTGCACCGCGCTGGTCGTGTCGGACTGGATCGCGGTCACCCGGCCACCGATGTCCTCGGTGGCCCGGGCGGTCTCCTGGGCCAGGTCCTTGACCTCGCTGGCGACCACGGCGAAGCCCTTGCCCGCGTCGCCCGCGCGGGCCGCCTCGATGGTGGCGTTCAGCGCCAGCAGGTTGGTCTGCTCGGCGATCGACGTGATCACCTTCACCACGTCACCGATCTCCGCCGAGGACCGGCCGAGCTTGGACACGGCCGCGTTGGTGGCCTCGGCGGCGGTCACGGCCTGGCCGGCGACCCGGGCGGCCTCGTTGGCGTTCTGCGCGATCTCCCGGATCGAGGCACCCATCTCCTCCGAACCGGCGGCGACCGTCTGCACGTTGCCCGACACGCCGCCGGCCGCGCTGGTGACCACGGCGGCCTGCCGGGCGGTGTTGTCCGCGCTGGTGGCGAGCCGGCTGGCGACACCCGCCAGCCGCTGGGTGCTGTCGCCGAGCGTGCTGGCCCCCGACGAGAGGGTCGCCACGGTGGCTCGAATCGCCGCGCTGGCGCGGTTGACCGCGGCTGCCATGTGTCCCAGCTCGTCGCGGGACCGGATGACCGCGGGGCGGGTCAGGTCGCCGTCGGCCACGCCGGCCAGCGAGGTGGTGACGTCGGTCAGCTGGCGCCGGATCATCCGGGAGACGAGGAGGGCCAGCCCGAGCGCCAGCAGCAGCCCGACCGCGAGCGAACTGAGCATGAGGTTGCGGGCGGTGTGATAGCTCGCGCTGCCCGCGGCCGCCTCCGCGGCGCTCTCGCTCGCCTCGGCGTTCTGCAGCCGGCCGATCGCGTCCAGCATGGTCGCCTCGAGGCTGATGAACCTGGGGCCGATCTCCGCCGGCGCCGGCACCGTGATGCCGGGCTCCGGGGCGCCGCCCTCCAGGACGATGCGCCGCAGCCCGCTGTGCTGCGCCCAGGCCTCGGTGAAGTCATCCAGGGCGGCCAGCCGGGCGGGCGAGGAGACCGCCGTCTCACGGTACGCGGCGAGCCCGGCCGCGACCGTGGTGTCGGCTTCCTTCAGGCTGGCCTGACCGCTCGCCCGGAAGTCGGCGGTGCCCGGGGAGCTCACCAGGAACAGGCCGCGGAACATGCTGCCGAAGCCGCCCCGGATGTGGCTCAGCTGCTGGAGGCTGTCCACGTGTTCGGCCTTCATCGCGATCAGCCGCTCGTCCGCGCGGGCGGCCTGGACCATCGCCACCACCGTGATGATCACCGCGGCGGTGGCGGCGACGATCACCGAGAGCAGGATCTTGGTGTTGACACCCCGGTCGGCCAGCCATCCCGTCCATGCGCCGCGTTCCGCGGTCACCTGCAGCGCCGCTGCACCGTTCGGCATCTGCCGTCCCCTCGTAGCCGGTCACCGACCGGGCGATCGGTCCCCGCTCTCCTGATCGGCACGGCGGCGGTCCTGCTGAGGGGACGGCGTCAGCTCATTCGGGCGGTTCACTTCCGGATGATCGGCAGGCAGTTGCCGGTCTTGTAGGTGGACTTGGTGTCGGGCACCAGCCCGTGCCCGGCGCGGGCGATCCGTGCGCAGATCTTCTTGGCATCGCCGACCGCGTTGGTGAAGCGGTCGTCGTCGGTGTCGAGCACCGACGTCCGGCGGGCCTCGACGTAATACTTGTGCTCCTCGGCCTGCACCGTCCCCGAATGCATCGCGTGGTCCGGCGGATACGTGCCGTCGCCGCCGTAGAGGTGCAGGTGGAATCCGCTGTTGACGTCCGGGTCGGATCCGGCGAAATCCACGTCGTACTTGACGGTGAACTTGCCCTTGGCGATGACCGCCGACGTGATGCAGACCCAGCGCTTGTTGCTCTTGATCTCGGCGGTGCACTGCTCGTCCGCCGGAGTGGTGGCGCTCGGGCTGGCTTTCGGCGCGGAGCTCGCGACGGCGGGGTTGGCGTCGCCGCCGGTGAGTTGCTTGTCGTCTTCGCGGCCGTACTGCGCGTACGCGACGCCGCTCGCGACGAGCAACGCCGTCAGGGCGAGCCCGGCACCCACCAGCAGGCCTCGCCGCCGGGCCGGGCCGGCGCCGGCCGGCTTGCTTCCCGGCGGTGGCGGTCCCGCGGTCCTGCCCGGCGCGGCCGCACCCCTCGCGGCATGGGTCTCGGCGGGCGGCGTGCCCGGCACACCCGCGCTCGCTCCCCAGCCCGTGCCGGCCGGCACGCTCGCGCTGCCGATCACGCCTCGTCCTGTCCGTCAGGCTCGCGCCGCCGGCCGTGCTGCCCGCCTGGGCCGTGCTGCCCGCCTGGGCCGTGCTGCCCGCCTGGGCCGTGCTG
>NZ_QHHV01000211.1:0-8713 GCF_003947245.1 Actinoplanes sp. ATCC 53533
CGCCAGTCATCGAGCAGGTCAACGCCGATTTGATCCGCCGGGCCCCTGGCGCATCTTCCCTCCGGGAGGTTCAGCGCGAACGACGCCTGCTGACCTGCGCCGCAATCGCCCATAACCTCACCCGCACTGCCGGGCACCTCGCCGCCGGCCCTCAAGCCGGCGCCCGGCCAGCGACGATTCGTACCCGGATCATCAACGTCGCCGCCCGGATCGCGCATCGGGCCCGCACCATCCACCTGCACCTCCCCGAGCACTGGCCCTGGCAGACGGCGTTCGACAACCTGTTCACCGCCGTCCAGGCCACCCCCGGCTGACCAGCCGGAACCCGCAGAATCCAGGCGGCCCGGCCACAGGCCACAACCCTGCTCCACCCGAACAAACGCGTCCAGGGCAAGCCGATCACGAGATCGGCGACTCCCACACGCCCGCCGGATCACCCCACACAGAAATGATCAACGGCGATCGACACCGACTGCGTCGGTGGATCGAGGCTCAGGCTACGATTCTCTGGATGAAATGCACAGAATGTTTTCCTTCCTGCACCACGCAGAGTAGCCGCGTAGCAAAGTACCCAGTCACGAAGAACCGATCTGGGAGACCACCACGATCCGCGCGGTTCTGCAGCAGTGGGCTCGTCAACCTTTGGCCCACGAGAACGCGAATAGTCGAACAGCATGCAAGGCATCACTGGCTGCTGGTCTGCCGCAACCGCAGCGCCGGCGAGTTGGCGTTCTCCCGCTGCTGGTCACCCGAGTCCGTTGCCGTGCACCAACTCGGCGTCGTCGCCCGCCGGTCGCGGAGCACAGTCGCCCTTGGGCTGCATCGGGACGTATAGAAGTCGGAAGACGTCCAAGTTCATGCGGTGCCGATCCCCTCGTGGTGCGGTGAGTCTTGCTTGCGGAGTTGCCACTCGATGTGGCGCTCGCACGTAAGGCCCCGGCCGTCCGTGACATTTGCCTCCGGGCGGCCGGGGTGCCAAACACGCGGAGGACGCTCGATGACTTTTGGACAGCCCGAGGGCCAGCACGCGCCTCTCTCCGACCGGCTCGCCTCCGACTACCGCCAGGTGGTCGACATCCACAGCGACGACCCAGTCGTCGGCGCGTGCCTCGTCTGCCGAGTCTCCCGATGCGAAGACTGGCGATTCGCGTCTGAGCGACTGTTCGGCTTCGTCGAGCAACAGGCGGAGCAGGCCACCGTGGCCTCCCTGCCTGAACGGCAAAGCGATCAGTCGTGAACCGCCTCGCCCCGCTTTACGCCGGAGACGTGATTCACGTATCCGAAGCCGACTACTGCTTTGGCGCAGGATCCTTGACCTTACGAATCACCGACGTACACGGAATTTTGTACCTCAATGACGGGCCGTGGGTCATTGTCGACGGTATTCCGTTGTGGCCGGACGGCTGTGAGGAAGAGGAACGCTATGCGCAAATACGGATAGCGGGCATTCGGTTCCTCCCGGAACGGCATCCATCGAGTAATTCATCACGGCTGCGGCGATAACCTTCCCGCATCGCCCGTGCCCGGCATCAAGGCCGCTGATGACATCTTGGGACGCCGAGATGTGACGGGACGCCTCCGTAGACGTAGTCCCGGTCCGGCCCGCGTATGGGCAGTCTCAGGGAGTGGCCGGTATCTAGATCGCGAAGGCATTGGGACACCGGCCGCCCAAGGCCCCGGCCGTGCGCGTCCTGCGAAGAGCGTGCGGCCGGGGCTGCCCGTTCCGGCGGCTCAGCCGCTGACCTCGTGGCCGATCGCCCAGACTCTCTCGAACGCGTCGAGGTACGTGGCTGCCATGCCGTCGACGCCGCATTGCCTCAGATGAAAGACCGGAGCATGTGATGCCGGATGTCCGTAGATGTGCGGGTTGACCAACAGTTGGTCGTCGGTCCGGAAGATCGAGTTGTAGAGCACCGTGTCGTGAAGCCGCAGCTCGCCACCGGCCTCGATGATGGGGCGGAAGCCGACGAGGGCGGTGCGGATGCGGGCACCCATACCGTCGCCGACGCGCTCCTCGTTGCCCCGATCGGTGACATGCACTCCGTTCGGCTCGCCGAGTGCGATGCGAACCCGCACGCCGGCCTTGGCCTTCTCCCGCAGGAGAATCGACACGGCGAGGTCTTCGGCTAGGAACAGCGCGCTGTAGGCAAGGATGCCGATCTCCTTCTCGGCATGGGCGAACAGCCGCGTCCAAGCATCGGCGGGCACCGCGGAGCGGTGCGGATAGACGATCCGGATCTCATCGGCCTGCATAGCCGGTTCCGCAGGCCGCGCCAGGTCGGGCCACAGGTCGCGTGGAGACCATCCGGTCAACTCCACCAACGCGGCACGGTGCTGTGGATAGGGCGTGCGACCGGCGATCCACCGGTTGACGGTCTTTGGATCTACGCCGAGGCGCGCAGCCACATCGACTGCGTTGATCCCGGCTCCGCGGAGCGCGCGGGCGAGTGGACGGTTCACGCAGCTGGGTCCGCGTCGACGACCAGCGCCGCGGGGCCGCGGCACCCGGCTCGGTGAGGCCGTCGACGGCAGCCACGGGTTCGGTCGAGGACGAGAACGCCGCCCTGCGCCGCCGGGTCCGCAAGCTGGAGGAAGAACGCGACATTCTGCGTAAGGCGGCCCGGTATTTCGCCGACCAGACGCGCTGGTGAACCGCTTCCAGTTCGTCGCCGACCACCACACACGCTACGGCGTGAAGCGGTTGTGCCAGATCATCGGGGTTGCCCGGTCGAGTTACTACTACTGGGCGTCCACCGCACCCGAGCGGGCCGCCCGCGACGCCGCCGACCAAGCCCTCGCCGGGAAGATCCGGCAGGTCCACGCCGGCTCAGAAGGCACCTACGGCGCACCGCGGGTCACCGCCGAGCTGCAGGACACCGGCCTGCCGGTGAACCACAAGCGGGTCGCCCGGGTGATGCGCCGCTACCGCATCCAGGGCCTGCGACTGCGCCGCCGCGTCACGACCACCATCGCCGATCCCGCAGCGAGCAAGGCACCGGACCTGATCGGCCGTGACTTCACCGCCAAAGCGATCAACCAGCGTTACGTCGGCGACATCACCTATCTGCCCGTCGGTGAACGCGGATTCCTCTACCTGGCAACGGTTATCGACCTGCACTCGCGCCGGCTGACCGGCTGGGCGATCGCCGATCACATGCGTACCGATTTGGTCATCGACGCCCTCACCGCCGCGCAGCGGACCCGCGGAAGCCTCGACGGGGCGATCATGCACACCGACCACGGAGCCCAGTACACGTCCCGGGCCTTCGCCGAAGCCTGCGCCCAGGCCGGGGTCCGGCAATCGATGAGCAAGGTCGGCAGCTCGGCCGACAACGCTCTCGCGGAGTCGTTCAACGCGACCTTCAAACGCGAAACACTGCAAGGCCGCCGCGCGTTCACCGACGAACGCGAGGCCCGGCTCACCAGCTTCCGCTGGCTGCACCGCTACAACACCGTCCGACGCCACTCCCGGCTCGGACAACAATCACCGATCACCTACGAACGCACCACGGCAACATCGGCTACGCTGGCCACGGCCGCATAAACCCCGTGTCCAAGATCCGGGGGCAAGCCCCGTCAAGGTAGAGCTCATGCGCCGGACGCCCAGGCAGATCCATCGACGCCTGGGTGCGTATAGGAACGCGCCGTCTGTTCGTCGAAAATAACAAGAAGTGAATCCGGAAAATACGTTGGCAGTGAATCGCCGCCAAGTTCGCCTAGCGCAAGGACAACGCTCGCCCCTGAAGCAAGAACTAGCCTAATCGACCAGAGGCTTTCGGGGCAATCGACTTCGCTCACCTGCCAGCCGAAATTTACCGAAGAGATCCGCTGCCCGAGCAGCATGTTTCCCTGTGGAGATTGCCCGGCATCAACATTGATGACGCCTTCCACTGAGGGAACACCCATAGCACGAGATATCGATATACCTTCTATCAAATCATCCCTTTCCCAGGTGAAGCTCATTACCCCATCGGGAATACCTAGGACTACATCGAGGTCAACCTCGTGGCACGCTTCGCTAGGAATGCCAAGCAAACCGCCGTGCTCAGTCTGCCGGTAAGTAACCGACTCGATACGCTCACCAACCAGCGCCTCCCTGACGGCCGCGATCTCTTTATAATTAGACTTTAGAAGTATCACGAGAGAAATCACCCAGGATAATTGAAGCTACCAAAGTATTTGAAGTTGTTATCCGCATCGAACACGGCGCCAGCGCCATCCGGTCTAACGACACGCTTTCCACCATTACGAAACCCCCCTCCGGTGACATCTTCCTCCTTCGACCTTGGGTTGGAGACGATATCTTCCAACAGTTCCTGACCGGATTTATCTAGATCCTCGGTCTTAGATCCGACGCGTGGCAAGAAGCGCTTCTCAGTAACCTCTCCCGGCTTCAGCTGATGCTTGTCGTACTCTAGACCTGCTTGAGTCGTATCAGCTTTACCTCCCCGACCACCTACTTTCCCGCTTTCGATCCTCGTGCTACGGATTGCTGCAGGATCGACAGAGCCAGCCGAGCCCGAGGCTTGGTTGTTCCAGTGCAGGTCGTCGATGTGGTTGCGCAGGTTGTTGGCGCCGTGCCCGAAGGCCGCTCCTCCACCGGCGGCCACTGTGACGCCGAGGACGGCGGCCGGTACGGCCACGACTGTCGCGGTTCCAACGGATCCGATCTCGACCACACCACCGGTCAGGGCGAGCGCAGCACCGCCTTCCATGGCGAAGAGGCCCAGCTCCATCTCGGCGAGGTCGATGGCGATCTGGCCGAGGGTGTCCTGGTTTTCGTGGACCCATTCCATGGAGCGCTGGAAACCGTTGCAGACCGGGGCGAACCAGCCGCATTTTTCCTTCTGCTCGACGACGGGTACGGCTTGGGCGACGTTGCCGCTGGATGAGCCGGCACCGTTGTTTCCGCCGCTGCTGCCTCCGTCGTTGCCTCCGCCGTTGCCCGTGTTCCCGCCGCCGTTGTCGCCCCCGCTGCCCCCGCCGGTGGTGCCACCGCCGGTGTTGGTGCCCCCACCGCCGCCGCAGTACGGGTCACCGTTGCCCCAGATGCCGCACAGGCCCGATGGGTCGCTGATGGTGACGGGGTTGTCGGCGGAGTAGTTGTAGGCGGACCATTGCTGGGGGTCGGTCAGGTCCATCACGGGGTCGATGGAGATGAATCGGCCCAGTGTCGGGTCGTATTCGCGGGCGCCGAGGTGCGTCAGGCCGGTGTTGTCGCGGGTGCCGCCGACGAAGCCCTTGTCGCCGGACCATGTTGTGGGTTTGGTGCCGCGGTCCTCACCGAACGGTACAGTTCGCCGGCGGTTGACCGTGAGGCTCGCATCGCTGGAAACCGTTGCCGTCGCTGTGCCCTGATGGTCGTTGACCATCCAGGTCAGAGTGGTCGGCGTGCGCACGGCGATGGTGGAGCCGGCGTGGCTGTAGTAGCGGGTTCCTACCGCGGCACCAGTCTTCGGTTTGCGGATTTCGAGGCCGCCGGGCAGGTAGAGGGTGGCACCGGTGGGGTCGCGACGGACGAGTCGTTCGCCGCCGGCGTCATAGGTGTAGCTGGTGGTGCCGGTGGTGTCGGTGCTCGTGCTGATTTTGCCCTGGTCGTTCCAGGTCAGCGCCTGGCTTCCGGCGCCGGCTTTGCCGTCCGCCGCGCAGACGTTGGCCGCGGTGCCGGTGGGGCGGCATAGCGTGTTGCCGGTCGCGTCGTAGGCGTACTGCTGCGTGGCCGTGCTGCCGCCGGTTGCGGCGACCGAGGTGACCGCGTGCGGTTTGCTGCCCGCGCCGCCGCCGGAAGGCGGGTAGGTGTAGGTGCGGGTGGTGTTGGTCGCCTGGTGGATGACCTCGGACTTGCGGTTTCCGGAGGTGTCGTAGGTGTAGGACCGCCAGTAGGGAGCCGGCCCCGCCACGACAGCCGGGGTGACCGCGGCCGGACAGGTGTCGGTGGCCTGCGACCAGGCTTCGGTCAGCCGCCTGAGGTGGTCGTACTGGAAGCATTGGGTCTCGGCCGGCTGGCTGCCGTCGGGGGTGTCGGTGATCGCGGTGATCGTGCCGGCGTCGTCGTAGCGGTAGCCGAGGTTGTAGACGTCCTTCTTGAGTTCAGGAACCGCGTTGAACCTGGTCTGGCGGCCGGTTGCGTCGTCGTAACCGTAGGTCAGTCCGACGCGGGAGCCGTGCACGCCGAGGTTCTGGGCGATCAGCTTGTCGAACTGGTTGTAGACGATCTCCTGGGCGTAGATCTGCTTACCGACGAGCCCGTTCGGCAGACCGATCGGGTTGAACAGCGTCGTGACCGTCTCGGCGGGCAGACCCGCGACGGCGGGGGTGGTGACCTTCTCCACGGTGCCGTTGGGCCGGTAGCCGACGGACTGGGTGAAGGTGCACGGGTTGGCCTCACCGGACACGCACAGGCCGCTGTCCGTGGCCGGGACGGTCACGGAGGTGCCCTTCGGGCGGCCCGCGGCGTCGTAGCCGGTGGTGGCGCTGACGTAGGTGGAGGCGTTTCCGGCCTGGTCGTATTCGTAGCGGGTCGCGCTGGTGGGCTTGCCGTCGCCGTTGGCAAGGGTGTCGTAGGTCCATTCAGCGAGGGGGCGGCCGTCCTCGGCGCCCTGCCGTTCGGCGGTCTTGCGGCCGAGGTCGTCGTACTTGAAGTACAGCGCCTTACCGCGCGCGTCCCTGGTCCAGCTCAGTTGACCGGCGGCGTCATAGCCGCTGGTGGATGTGCCCGCGTCGGGGTCCTCCGTGGAGATCTTGTGGCCGCGCAGGTCGTAGCGGAAGTTCCAGGTGTTCTTGCCCGGGCCGGTGACCGAGCTGAGTTCGTCGCGGTTGGTGTAGCGGTAGGTGGTGCTGTCGAAGGTCGCCGCGTCGTCGCTGCCGACCTTCGCCGGGTCCTTGTACTGGCGCAGCTCGGCGAGGTTGCCGCGGGCGTCGGTGATCGACGTCGTGGCGATGCCTCCCTTGGGCGGGGTGACGCTGACCCTCTCTCCCGCGTAGGTGGTGTGGGTGCGCCACGCCTCATCACCGTTGATCTTGAAGATGGCGTCGGTGATCCGACCCGCACCGTCGTAGACGTTAGCGGTCAGTGCCGGGATCTCGGGACGGCGGACCGGGGTCACCAGGGTGGTGCTCGGTGCGGAGTTGTCGATGTCGTAGTACGGGCTGCTGGCCCAGTCGACCAGGCCGCGCGTGTTGTAGACGGTGTCGACCACGGCCCGGCCGCCGGCGAGCGTCTGCGTCTGCGTCTGGCGCAGGCGCAGCATGCCGTCGTAGAGGGCGATCGATGTGCGGTAGTTCTTCGAGCCGTACGGCATCAGGTTCTTGGTGACGACCGAGCTGGGCGCGGTCTTGCTCACGGTGTAGGTGTAGCTGACCGAGGGGTCGGTCTTGAACGTCGCACGGTCGCGGCCCGGCGCCCACACGTTCAGCAGCCGGCCGTTGCCGTCATAGCTGGACTCGGTCACCAGGCCGTTGGTGTCGGTGACCTTGACCGGTACGGCCAAAGCCGGGTTGAACGTCTGCGTGGCCGTCTGGCCGAGGGCGTTGGTGGTCTTCGTCTGGGTGACCGGGCCCCCGACGGCGGGGGTGAAGTCGGTGGTGGTGACGTTCTTGAGCGCGTCCTCCTGCCGGGTCACGCGGCCGGTGGCGTCAAATCCGGTACGGCTGGCGGTGACGAAGACCGGGGTGGTGCCGTCGAAGCGGTCGACTTGGTCGACGCGGACCGGCAGGCCGCGGGTCGGGGCCGCGCCGTAGGTGTCGGCGTTGTCGTAGTACGTGCGGATGTCGCTGAGCACGTTTTCGGGTTTGGTGGCCGTGCCGCAGCCGGCTCCGTCGATGACTTTGCGTTTGACCCGGTCGAGCATGAAGGCCGGCTCGTTGCGGGTGTATTCGGTGCGGGTACACCGGTCATCGCCGTTGTCGGCCTCGTCACCGAGGTCGTTGATCTCGCTGACCAGGTTGTCGTCGTTGACCTTGGTGATGGTCTTCGTCCACCGCGTCGTTCCGCTGGCCAGCTTGGTGCGTTTCCGGACGGTTTCCAGGTGCGTCTTCCAAGCGTTCAACGGTCCGGATGTCGCCGTGGGACCTTGCGCCACCGGTGTGTTCAGGGTGCCAGTGACCCAGCTGGTGCCGTTGTAGTCGATCTGCTCGCGGAGCATGCCGGTGAATGCCTCGTGGTCGGTGACCTTGCCGCCGAGCGAGTCCTCGATCTGCACGTTGCGGGGTGTGCCCTTGGGCGGGAGCGCATCGCCGACGGGCTGGGGGTCGCCGTCCAGGCCCCGGAAGTAGCGGTACTCCGTCCTGGACTGCACCTCCTGATCGACCCCGGTGCGGACCTGCACCCGGCCGTAGCCGCGGAACTGTCCCCAGGTGCGCCGTTTCGGCTTGACCAGTTCCGAGTTGTCGTAGGCCCATGCCGGGCTGTCGAGGTAGTCGTAATTGGTCTGCTGGTGCTCGAAGCCGCCGGTGTTGTCGTAGACGTCGACGCGGTTGACGACGTACTTGTTGAACCAGTCGATCTTGGAGTCTTCGCCCTCGGCGGCGTAGTACTGCGGGAAGCAGCGCTTGGTGTTGGCCCACGGCTTGGGCAAGGTGATGTCGTCGCACTCGGGCTTGGAGTAGGTGACGCCGATCTGCGCGCCGGACTCCGTGGTGATCGTCTCGATGCGGCTGCGGAACAGGCTCGAGTGGCCGTTGGGCGTGTCCACCCGGTTCGGCATGACGTCGG